>JBDHXE010000119.1:0-7718 GCA_039810525.1 Chlorobiota bacterium
TAATAATCATCAATATGATAAATATTTAGCAGATGTAGAAGCTGATAAATTAGGTGGTTTTTATGATAATAATATAGCTATTTCGTTATCTAATAGTGATAAAGATGCTAAGATTTATTATACGTTAGACGGTAGTATACCTAATATAGATAATGGAATATTGTATAATAATACTCCAATATTGATAGATAGCACTACTGTTTTGCGTGCGATTGCAACTAAAAACGGCTGTTTGCAATCAGACCCAAGAACTTATACGTATTTCATAAATACTGAATTTAGATTGCCTGTAATATCAGTAGTAGCAGATCCATATGATTTGTACGATTCTACCAACGGATTATTAACTGAACGTAATCTTTATTCTACTGAGGAGCTTAAAGGTAATTTTGAATTTTGGAATGAGAAGAGTCAATCCCCTAATTTAAATCTACGTGATGGCATTAAACGACATGGTCATGGTGCAGCTCTTTCTGAAAGACCTTCTATTAGAGTATATGCCCGCGATGAATATGAAAATAGTGATTTTAGTTTTAATTATTTTGGAGATAGAAATCTTAAGAAATATAAGAGACTTGTAATTAGAAATTCTGGTCAGGATTGGCAGTATAATTATTTTAGAGATGCTCTTTCTGGTATTTTAGCTAATAATTTAGGCACTATGGTAACTTCTGCATACAAGCCAATTTCATTATATATCAATGGTAAATACCAAGGCCTATTCAATTTGCGAGAACATATGAGTACCAAGACATTAGGTATTAAATACAATATCCCAGAAGAATCTATTAATTTTATAGATGAACTGTTTTATATCAAAGATGGCTCTAGCAGAACTTTTTGGGAATTGTATAATTATATAGATACGAATGATATTAATAGTATATCTGCTTATCACGAAATTGACAAAAGATTAGATATAATGAATACAATTGATTATTATTCAACTGAAATGATCTTTAATAATTTCGATTGGGGCGATAATAATAATAAATTTTGGATGAGTTCTGCATTAGATTCAAAATGGAGATTTATTCTCTGGGATTTAGATTGGACTTTGGGAAGACCTAATTCAGAAGCTAATAGCAATAAGATATATGATATTTTTAGATTAGCAAAAGAGGAAAAAGAGACTTATAAGATATTTGCATTGTTTGACAAATTACTTACAAATGATTCTATAAAAGTTCAGTTTCTCAATAGGATCAATGACTTATTGAATTATTATTATACAAGTGATCGTATAGGAAATACTACCGATTCTTTAGTTAATCTAATTAATATCGAATTACCATATCATACTGATATTAATCCTACTTCGTGCCAATTTTTCGATGAAGGTATTGTTAGAATAAAGAGTTATAGTAAAGAAAGGCCTAATTTTCTTAGAAATGCTCTTAAAGATATTTTGAATTTAGATACTATGGGTACTGTGTATTTATCGTCAAATAATTCTATAGCTGGTAAAATTAAAATCAGCACAATTACTCCAGATAGTTTGCCTTGGTCTGGTATATATTATACCAAAATTCCTATAAAAATTGAAGCTATAAGCAATAATGGTTATAAATTTATAAAATGGGAAGGTGATATTAATTCTTATGATAAAGAGATAACCATTCAATTGGATTCAAATATCAATTTGAAAGCTATTTTTGAAAATAATGATTATGTAGAGCCGAAATTAAATCTTATAATTAATGAAATTATGTATAAACCTAGCTCAAATAATGATTGTGGCGACTGGTTTGAGTTGTATAATCCTAGTAAAACTGATACTATCAATTTGAAAGGATATTATTTTAAGGATTCTGAAGATGAAAGATATTTTACTATTCCAGAATATTTATTAGCTCCGAATGAATATGTGGTATTGTGTGAAAATCTTGATTTGTTTAAGGTTATCTATCCTAATATTACGAATATTATAGGTTCTTTTGATTTTGGTCTTGGTAAATCTGACGAAGTACGTATTTATGATAGATATTGGAATTTGATAGATTCTGTAAGCTATACTAATATATCGCCTTGGCCTACTAATGCAGATGCAACTGGCTCAAGTATAGAATTAATAGATTATAATCTTGATAATAATATTGGTGATAATTGGTTAGCAAGCACTTTTTTAGGTACACCTGGTGCAATAAATTCTACTTTAATATCTGTAAAAGATAATAATCTTATTGGTAGTATTAATATTTATCCTAACCCAAGTAATAATATTTTGACTTATGAGTTAAATTCTTCATATCTGATATCTAATTTAGAAATTAAGGATATAAATGGTGAGGTAAAATTATTAATCTCTAATATACAAAATTATGGCTCTATTGATATTTCGCGGTTAGTGGCTGGAACATATTTTATTACTATTAATACTACAAGTGGGCAATTAGTTAGCAAATTTATTAAATTAAAATAAGTATTGTAGCATAGTTTGTAATATTAGCTAGTATATTGATAAGAGATGGATATTCTATATTTAATTATTTCTCATAATACTAAAGATGACAATTTGTTTAATAAATCATCTTTTCTAACTGGTTTGGTAAGTACAGAATCAAATTCTTTGTATAAATGTTTTTCTTGAAATGCACTACTAACTGCTGTTAGAGCAACCACTGGGATATCTTTGGTTCTTTCATCAAATCTTATATGCTTTAGGACTTCAAAGCCCGACATTCTGGGCATTCTAATATCAAGAATGATGGCAGATGGTTTATAAAATGATGCTAATTTGATAGCATCTTCACCATTATTAGCTTCTATTACTATACCGTTGTATTCTTCGATAAAATATTTTATTAATTCACGATTATCTTGGATGTCATCAACTACTAAAAAGCGTGCATTGTTGAAACTTAGTTCTATACTAACTTCTGGTATCTCTTCTTCTTTTGCAATTGTAATTTCTGCTGGTCTAACATCTTTAAAAATAATTGTGAGAGTAGTACCGATATCGGGTTTGCTATTTAAATAAATCTCACCATTCATAGCTCTTATTAGCCTCATTGTAATAGCTAAACCTAACCCTGTCCCATCGTATTTTTTGCCTGTTTTGGTATATACTTGATAGAATGAATCAAATATTCTTTTTTGGTGTTCTTCTGGAATACCTATTCCTGAATCTTTTATAGAAATTTCAATATTTTTTTGATTCGATTTAGAATCTAGTATTAATTTTGCAGAAATACTAATAAACCCTTTTTCAGTAAATTTGATGGCGTTGCCTACTATATTGAAAAGTATTTGTCTGAGCCTTGTCTCATCAAACAACCAATATCCTTCTACTTTTTTATCAATATCAATAATAAAGTCTAAGTTTTTATCTTTAATCTTAATCTCAAATATTTTTTCTATTTCACCAAATATTCTAATTAAATCTACTGGTTCGGGCATTATATCTATTCTACCCGCTTCAATTTTAGATAGGTCTAAAATATCATTTATTAATTTCATTAGATTTTTACCACTATTGATAATAGTATTCAGGTATGATTTCTGAACACCTGAAGTAATTGATTCTTTCAGGATTTCACTAAATCCCAGAATTGCATTCATGGGCGTACCTATTTCGTGGCTCATATTTGCTAAAAATTCGCTTTTAGTTCTACTTGCAACTTCGGCAGCATTCATAGCTTCAATAATTCTTAGTTCAAATTTTTTCCTTGCCATAGATCCAGCTATAATTTCTGTGGCAATTCTAAGCAGAAAGATAATATCTTTGTCCCAATATCTGACATTAATTAAATTATCAAAGCTAACAAATCCTATCAATTCAGAATTATACAGTAATGGAAAAGCAAGCATAGATTTAAGACCGCTTTTTTCTAACATTAATTTTTCATTATTATACTTCAATGGAATTTGCTTTACATCTGGTATTAACAAATAGTTATTATAATTAAGTAGATCTATCCATCTTGTTATGTTGCTATAATTAAAATCTATCATATTAGGTCTTTCAATAATTTCGGCTCTATAGTGCTCAAATGAAATAGTAATTTCTCTATTTTCGTTATTTAATTCACCAACATATACTCTATCAGCTCCCACGAATGTAGATAGGGCTTTTAATGTTTCCTTTATATAGTCGTCAATAGCATTTACTTTGCAATGTATAAGTTTAGAGGAATATTCACTAATTAGTTCGTTTAATTCTTTCAAGTACCTAAATTTATCTTCTGTAGATTTAATTTCGGTAATATCAATCCCAATACCTATTACTCCCATTTTTTTGCCTTCGTTATCAAAAATTCTCTTTCTAATATTCTTTAGTTGATGAGTTCTTCCGTCTTTAAAAGTAAGAGACTCATAGTTAATTGAATAATTGATTTTTTTTAGAACTTCGATATCGTGATTATGAGCTATTGTAGTTTCATCTTCGTTTATTATCCATTTATTCCCATTCATCATATTATTTTTTAGAAATGAATTAGAGAGAGAATAATTCAAATTATTATCCATATACCATATAGCTACTGGCGATTCGTCTATAATAGTCTCTAATAATTTATTTTTCTTTTCTACGTAATTTAAATTAGTTTGAATTGTGGTAATATCTGTTAAAATCAGGATTTTATATTTTTTGTTATTGTTAATTATTCCAAATGTTTCATAACTATAGAATTCATTATTATTATAAATTTGGATAATACCTTTACTTGGGTTTTTAGTTCTCTCTTTATAATCAAAATATTTTTGTTGATTAGTCAATATTAAAAATAATTCATTGTTTTCTGAAAGATTAAGAACATCTTTGATTTTCTTATTGAGTATATTTGATGATTTTTTAGTAGCGGATTTATTTGCATATACGACCTTATCATCATCGTATCCAATTATATATATTAATGAGTTTTGGTTGTCTAATATCTGTATAATACTTTCAAGTGAGAAATTTTCATTAATTTTCATAATTATACTCTCAAAAAAGAATCAATATAATTAAATTTTATTAATTTAAAAAAAAGATTTATTAATTTAGTTTTATTAAATTGGATTATTAAAGTAAAAGTGGAAAATTGAAAAGGAAGGGTATAGAATATAAAGAGAATTAAGGGGCACAAGCTGGCCCCTTAATCAATTATCATACTGTTAATTTTTAACAATTTTTTCAGCTTCTGGGAATAATTTCAGTGATTTCAATACTTGTCTATCCATAGTAGAGAAAAACACTTCATATCGAGCTTCTGTACCCCAATTGATACTTGCAATAGTCCCTTTAATCTCTCCCATTATAAAGTCTTTATCAATTTCAAATTCTTTATCATTCCATTTAATTTTTTTACTTTCAGCTAACTTTTTGAAATCTTTTAGCATTTTATCAGAAACTTCGAAATCTTTCAGGAATTCTTTAAAATTATTATTATATTTTGATTTGATAGATTTTCCATTATCTAGATCGTTATTCACATATTCATAAAATATTCTATTCATTCTGAGATCTACAGATAGATCAGTCAAGGTATCGCTTTTGATAATATAGTCTGGGGTAATACCTCCACCACCAAGTACAGTTCTACCTTTTCTTGTTTTATAAATTGGAATAGAATCTAAGTTTACTATATTTTTACTTTTGTTATCTTTAGCTAATTCTTCATCATTTTCTTTTTTGATATCTTTTTTGACTTTTTCGAGTGCATGCTGTATATTAGATCCTTCTTCTAATTCTAATCTACCTACTAATTTTCTATAATCTGCTTTGTCTTTGTATGGGCGTTGGATACTTCTACCTGATGGAGTATAGTATCGAGATATTGTTAATCTAAAGGCAGAACCATCACCTATTTCATATTGTCTCTGCACCAATCCCTTACCGAATGATGTAGTGCCAACTATTAAGCCTCTATCAAGGTCTTGCATAGCTCCGGACATAATTTCACTAGCCGAAGCAGAGCCTTGGTTAATCAATACAATAAGAGGGATATTTCCATACTCACCTGTTTTGGTATTAATTAGGTATTCGTCAAATTCTGGTCTTCTTCCTTTAGTAAAAACTATAGTATCACCTTTGGGTAAAAACTCGCTTGCCATCATATAAGCTTGCTGCAAAAATCCACCTGGGTTGCCTCGTAGATCTAAGATTAACTTTTTCATACCTTGCGATGATAATTTATTTAGAGAGGAGCTAAGCTCATCAAAAGTATTAGCAGCAAATCTATTTACTTTAATAAAACCTATATCGGTCCCATCGAACATAAATGCTGCATCTACGCTATGTAGTGGAATTTTATCTCTTGTAATAGAATAAGGTAATAATTTAGAATTATTACCTCTTTTAATATCTACGTTTACAATAGTACCTTTGGGACCTTTTAATTTTTTAGGGACTTCATTCCTATCTATTCCTACTGCATTTTCTCCATCTATCTTAATTATTTTATCGCCTGCTAATATACCAACTGATTCACTTGGTCCGCCAGAAATTGGTGTTATTATGACAATAGTATCGTTAATCATATCAAACTGAACACCAATACCTTCGAAAGAGCCTTGAAAATCTTCTTGCACTTCTTTCATTTCCTTGGCAGTAATATATACAGAATGAGGGTCTAATTCACCAAGCATTCCTCTAATAGCAGACTCGGTTAGTTTTTGTGTATCTACATCATCTACATAATTTTTGACTGTAATTCCAAACACTTTTTTATATTTTTCAAATTGGTCGTAAACGCTATCGCTTGATACTAATGGAGAAATAAACATTCCTATTACAATACCAAGCAATATGATAGGGACTAAATAGAGCAACTTAATTTTCATTTATTATTTCCTAATTATATACAGAAAATTTAAAAACAATAATACGATTTAACTTCAAATTAATTACTGTTAATATTGATATTATTAACGATTGATAATAAATATTTCTCTGAAGTTCTCATTGTTGATTGTAATTAAATTAATATATACTCCATTTGGAATTAAATTGGTACTGACTGTAATTTTAAAACTTCCTTTATCTAGTCTTTGATTAAGATATTCGGATACAATATTTCCATTTAAATCATATATTCTACCTATTATATTGGATAGAGATGCATTATTAATTACAAAGTTAATCATTTCGGTAGCAGGATTAGGGAATGATTTACTAATTGAGTTATTATATGAAATCTCACCTGATGAAAATATTAAATCTACATCGCATCGCGATTGATTATTTATTATTAATGAATCTGATAGTGTTTCTATTGCTAGTTTTTGATATAAGCAATTAAAATTAAACATAAGGGTATCTAATATAGGGAAAGTTGATGCATTATATCCTTGATAGCAAATTGTTAAATCTTTTGATTCGCCAGATTTAATTGTCAAAGGTAATTGATTTAGTGGTATTGAAAAATATATATTATTGGTTAAGTGGATATTATCTAAAATGAAATCAAACTTCCCGTAATTGGTAAGCGTAATACTTTTGCAATAATTGACTCCAATCTTAGTATTACCAAAATCAAGTTTATTCTGTGGATTATTAATAGATGTACCAAGTGTAATTGTAAATCCCGGAATAGTATCATTATAAATAATAGTATGCCCTACCGAATCGATAACTGTGATAGATAAATAAGCATCTTGGTATGAATCTATAACTGAAGCTTCTAATTTAATAATAGATTTTGATTTAGAAATTTCATTTATTTGTAAGTTATCTTTTTGATTTATTATATAATTTTTAATACCTCTATCTGTTCTTGCAGAATCAGTAATTATAA
>JBDHXE010000120.1:0-7585 GCA_039810525.1 Chlorobiota bacterium
TATTATTAACTTTATCTCTATTATCAATGTTAGATAGTATCCATTTTCTTCTACCAATTTTAATACTAATACCTTCTACTATAGCCTCAATACCCATACCGGGTATTTCGTGATACATATCAGGCACCAATACCTCTTCATCTATTTGCTGCGAAATTATCCTACTTAATGGATGAGTAGAATTAGCTACTACCGATTTAATCAATCGAATTTGAGTATTATCCAATTTCTTACCATAATAATTCACATCTTTTTCTCTATGATATGTCAATGTTCCTGTTTTATCAAAAACTATACTTGTTATTTCTGCTAATTTCTCTATTATTCCGGGATTTTTTAGATATAACTTATTCTTAGAATACACTCTAAGAGCTGTACCTAAAGTAAATGGCACTGTAAGTGCCAGAGCACACGGGCAAGCTATAATCAATACAGAAGTAAAAGAGTGAAAAGCCTTGTCTATACTCAATGGCAGCCAATATATAAATGACGCTATACCTATAGCTAAGATAATAAAGGTAAAATACACAGAGACTTTGTTGGTAATAGTCTCAAAATTATTAATTTGCTCCTTGGGTAGTGAATTTCTATTCCATAATTCAGTCAAATAGCTTTGATTGAAATTCTTTATTGTTTCTATAAGTATAGTGCCCCCTGTTTGTTTGCCACCAGCAAAAATTCTTTCCCCTTGATTGATATGCAATGGTCGCGATTCACCAGTTACAAAACTATAGTCTATTTCAGCATTACCATTAATTAATATCGAATCAGCAGGTATTATCTCCGAGTTACGAATATGCAATCTATCGCCTACCTTCACATCTATTATTGGAGTATATTTTTCAATACCATCTACTATTTTGACTACAGACAATGGAAAATACGATTTATAATTCCTATCAAACGACAGATTATAAAATGTCTTCTGTTGAAATAACTTGCCCGATAGCATAAACAAAATTAGTCCAGTCAGCGTATCTACATACCCCGGACCAATCCCAAGCAAAATATCCCAAATACTTCGCCCAAACATTGCCAATATACCCAAAGCTATCGGTACATCTATACTAATATGTTTTACTTTGAGGCTAGCAATAGACGATTTGAAATAAATAGATGCTGGGTACATAATAATAAGAGCAAATAAAATATTAATCCCTTGGAAAAAGCTCTTAATAGCTGGATCTATATTGCCACCTGAAAAATACTCAGGCAAAGACATAAGCATTACATTGCCAAAAGCAAATCCAGCAATACCTATCTTGATATAGAGAGATTTATTCTCATCTTTGCGATGAGACTTCTCAGTATCCGAAATATTCAATTGTGGGCGGTAGCCAATTGCAGAGAGCAACTCAACTATCTCTTTGAGAGATATTTTACTATTATTATAAATTATCGAAACTTCTTTTCTTAAAAAATCAACCTTCGATTCCAAAATACCACTATTTAGCTTCGATATATTTTCTAACAAATATAGGCAAGCACTACATATTATCTGCGGCAAATATAGAGTTACCTTCGATTTGTCCTCTATATTAAAATCCAGAAGATTAGACTTAATTCTTTCATCATCTAAAAATTCAAATTCACCCTTGTTAAATTTAGTCTGAGCATTTCCAGAAAGACCTATTTCGTCATATAATCTCTTTAATTCATCATCATTCAACAATTGATATACTGTTTTGCAGCCATTACAACAAAAAAACTTATCATCAATACTTATAGATTTATCAGGACAAAAATCACCACAATGATAACAAACCAACTCATTCTCTGCATTCATTCTAATTTACTAGTTCTGCTATTTTATTAATTAAATTATTTGCAATCTCACTACTATCAGCTTCTGCAATAATACGAATAATAGGCTCTGTATTCGACTTCCTTATTTGAACCCAGCTATTGCTAAAATCAATTCTTATTCCATCTTCGAGATTAATCTCTTCATTTTTATATATACTTCTAATCAAATCTTTAATTACAGTAAAATCACCTTCAAAGCCCTGCTTCGTTTTCACCATTACTTTCTTAGGATATGCAGCTACTAATTGGCTTATACTACAATTTCTTTCTGTAAGTATTTTCAAAAGTAGCACTATTCCTGATAGCGAATCTCTACCATAGTGTGAACTTGGCAAAATAACGCCCCCACTACCTTCACCGCCAATTACTGCTCTTGTTTCCTTCATCTTATTCACTACATTAATCTCCCCAACAGGTGCTTGGTACACTTGACAATCATATCTCTGTGCAATAAGTTTAGAAACTGCCGTAGTAGACAAATTAACTACCGAATTTCCTTTGGTAGATGATAATACTGAATCAATAGCAATACATACAGTTAACTCTTCACCTATATTATTACCATATTCATTTATTATTACTAATCTATCAGCATCTGGATCTACAGCTATACCTATATCTAATTGATTATCTTTTACATATTTAGATAAATGAGTCAAATTCTGAGGCAAAGGCTCTGGTGTATGAGGAAACTCACCTGAATTATCACAATAAAGTGGATACACTTCGCAATTTAACTCTTGCAGTAATTTCGGTACTATTATCGAACCAGAACTATTGACTGCATCTACTCCTACTTTAAATTTTCGAGCTCTAATTTTATCTATATTTGGTTTGATAATATCTATATTTAAAGTATGCTCTATATGATAGTCTACCATATCATTACATCTTCTAATTTGAGCAGGATTATCACTTATAGAATAATTCTTGTCCAGAAAAGACCATAATTTTTCATTCTCTTCTTTATTGAAAAATATTCCTTCAGAATTAATAAATTTAAGTCCGTTCCATTCTTTAGGATTATGAGAAGCAGTAATAGATATACCAGCCATACATTCGAATCTTTCAACAGCTAATTGAACTGTGGGAGTAGGCACTATTCCTACCAAAATTACCTCAATACCCAATTCACTTAAAGATTCTGCTACTATATTTTCAATAAATTGACCTGTTGGGCGACCATCTCTCCCTATTACTATCCTACCATTTACCACATATTTAGACAGAGCATTAGCATAATTCTTTATTAAGTGAGCACTTAACAAATCTTCAGTAACTCTCAAACCAGAAATTGAACTTACAATTGGCATAATTTAAAATAAATCCTTTTAATAATTGTTATATAGTATGTTAAAGTATGAAGAAAATGATTAAATATTTGAACAATCCAATAGTGTTGCTAATATGTCGGCTTATAGTCGGATTTATTTTCTTATCTTACGGAGCATCTAAGATAGAAATTGCAGACAAGTTTGCCGCAGACATCGCCAAATATACTATAATGCCCGAGTTCTCATTAAACATATTCGCTATAATAATACCTTGGATCGAATTAGTGGTAGGAGTGCTCCTAATATTAGGAGTCAGACTGCGAGCCAATTCCATAATATCAATAGTGCTATTATCTATTTTTATAACTTTTGTAGCTTACGCTATATTAATGGGCTTAGATATCAATTGTGGTTGTTCAAGCACACACCCTCAAAAAGTAGGGCTACCCAAAATCTTTGAGAACTCTGGATTAATACTTTTATCCATAATAATATTTGCCTTCCCAAATCAAAAATTTACCTTAGAAGAATTTATTATCAATTCTACTAATGCCAGAACCCCGCAATAACTATATCAGCCTTTTAGCTAATGCAATTTACAATTTTATTGCACCACATCTATGCTTAATGTGCAAAAATTCTATCGAAGACTCTAAAGATAATCGTTCTCAATATATATGCAACAAATGCTTTGATAATTTAGATTTAGCTCCAAACTGCGAAATCATTAAAAATGAGCTAATTGTTAATTTAGATAAAGATAACCTCTATATAGACCACGCCTACTGTCTCTATACTATTCGCACCACAAGGGAATTTCTAAATGTAATTCACTCACTAAAATATAAAAACAAAAGAAATATTGGTATAGAATTCGGCTCATTACTATGGAGAAAAATTAGAATGGAAACAATAATAGATTATGATTACATTATACCATTACCTATACATATAGCCCGCAAAAGAGAAAGAGGTTACAACCAAAGCGATTATATCTGCAAAGGTATAAGACAATCCTCTCAATTACCAATAGAAAGAAAAATTATTAAAAGATACAAATATACCAAATCACAAACTTCGCTACACCCTGAAGATAGAAAAATTAATGTAAGCAACATATTTAAAACTATCAATCAAGCTAAAATAGTTAACAAAAAAATATTAATAGTGGATGACGTACTTACCACTGGAGCTACTCTAAACAGTATAGCCAAAACATTAAAACAATCAGGTGCAGAAATAGTAGATATAGCTACTATATTAAGAGCTTAGTGACATTAATAATATACTACATCCAATAGAATCGGTTATCTACTAACTTAAAAAGGAATTTTTATTTTAAATCCCCAAAAATCAATATATTTGTATATTAGTAATTTACACTTATCAAGAAAGTATGGGATTTTTTTCCAAATTAAAAGAAAAATTTACTGAAAAAGTAGATAAAGTTACCGAGAAAGTCTCGCAAGTTGTTACACAAACTACCGAAGCTATCAAATTCAACAAAATTAAAGACGGTTTAGAGAAAACTAGAACTAATCTGTTCAACAAATTCAAGTCCGTATTAGGCGTTGGTAGAAAAATTGACGAAAAATTACTTGACGAAGTAGAAGAAATACTAATCACCGCCGATATAGGTGTTAATACCTCCGAAAAAATAATGAGTAACCTAAGGCAAAGAGTTAAAAAAGAAGGTTACGAAAACTCAGAAGATGTATATAAAATACTAAAAGAAGAAATATACGAAATACTTATTAAATCACCCTCTGCCGATAACGACAAAATATTCAATATCCCTGAAGAAAATAAACCACATACTATATTAGTAATAGGAGTAAACGGAGTAGGCAAAACTACTACAATCGGCAAATTAGCATATAACTACAAAAATGCTGGCAAATCAGTAATTATTGGGGCAGCAGATACATTCCGTGCAGCTGCCAACGAACAATTAGAAGTCTGGGCAGAGCGAGCAGGAGTAGAAATAGTTCAGCAGAAACAAGGCTCAGACCCAGCCGCAGTAGCATACGATACTCTGCGTTCAGCAATCGCACAAAACAAAGACGTAGTTATAATAGATACAGCAGGTAGATTACACAATAAATTCAACCTTATGCAAGAATTAGAAAAAATTAATAGAGTGCTAAGCAAACAAAAAGCTAGCGCACCCGATGATGTATTCTTAGTATTAGACGCTACCACAGGTCAAAATGCAATCCAACAAGCCAAAGAATTCTCCAAAGTTGCCAAACTAACTGGTATCGTCCTTACCAAATTAGATGGCACAGCCAAAGGCGGAGTAGTAATACCAATAGCCGATGAACTAAAAATACCAGTAAGATATATAGGAGTGGGAGAAAAAATAGACGACCTTATGGTATTCGATACCAACTACTTCGTAGAAGGAATATTCGGATTAGACGACAATCTTAACGATGAGAGTGACCAAGAAAACAACCAACAATAGATTAATCATTTACACTTAATATTTCAATATTAGCAGATTTTACTAAATTAATACTATTATAATCATTATTATCAACAAATTCAAATTCCCAGATTGAATATACATCATTTTTCTTTTCAAAAAATAGAGTTCTAATCTTTTTATTTGTATAAGCGATCCATTGCTTAAAAGGATAGAATAATTGCCTTATAATCGTATTATTAGTACTACTATTTTTTGCTTCAATTAAAACGATACTATTTTTACTTTCGTAACCAGCATCGACTTCAGTTTGTACACTTTCTACCTCAATAATCTGTTTACCTACTTGAAAGGAAAATTTAGGAGTATATTTTCTACCTCTAATTGTAAGCACTAATGAATCATCACCTATAAAAGTTCTAATTAAACTAGAAGCATATGCAAAATCTAAATGTTGCATTTCTGAATTACCAACTTTTGAAGTATCTAAATCAAAATCTAATTTAGATTTATAAATAAGATTTTTATCTTTTATTTCTGGAATATCAATATATCCTTCACCTTTTATGATACTATAAATACCATTTTTAATAGGCAGAATAAATAAGTTGTTCTCAATAAATATTTCAGGTCTGTCTTCACGTGTATCTTGCTTGCATAATATTCGCACTTCCCTTTCATTAGTCTTTTTAAAATGAGAAGTTGCGTCTTTTAACATTTGTGCTGTTAATTCAAATGGGCTATTATTAAAATTATGATTATAAATTTTATACTTATCAAATATTGCTAACCAAGAGTTGTTATTCATATTTTTTAAAACAATTTTAATGATTTCTGTAAATTCTCAGTTCTTTTGATTGTTAAATCTAAATATTCCTTTTCGATATCAATACCAATATAGTTTCTATTACCTACCACTAATGATGCAATTCCTGTTGTGCCACCACCATTGAAAGGATCCAAAATAACATCATTCTCTTTTGTAGATGCCATTATAATTCGAGTCAATAATTGAAGTGGCTTTTGAGTAGGATGTTTACCAAATTCCTTTTCTGATTTGTGAGGTGTATTTATTGCCCACACACTTCTCATTTGCTTACCATCATTTTTAAATCTATCCTCAGGAAAATCACCAATCTTCATTTGTTGGTAGTTAAAAAAGTGCTTAGCTTTCTTATCTCTTTTAGCCCATAATAAAGTCTCATGACTATGAGCAAAAGTAGTACAAGCTAAATTAGGAGCTGCATTTGGTTTATACCACACTATATCATTAAGAATATGAAAATTTAATTGTTGAAGCAAGTATCCACATTGATATATATTGTGATTAGTCCCACTAATCCAAATTGTGCCACTTGGCTTTAGAATACGTCTGCACTCACTTATCCAAGTCTTGTGAAATTCAGTATCTAATTCAAATCCCTTACTTTTATCCCAATCTCCTTTATTAACTTTCACCATTTTACCCGCTTGGCAGGTAATACCGTCATTTGACAACATATAAGGAGGATCAGCAAATATCATATCAACATAATTATCAGGAATTCTACTCATTAATTCAAAACTATCTTCATTATATAATACGAAATTAGGCAATTTGAAATAAGGTACAATACTCCTTTGAGTTCCATTCTTAGAAATTATACTTAACAATTCAGAAATATTATTATTTGCAATATCTATGTCCATTAGATTCCATTTTATCTTTGATATAATAATTATAATTAATTATGTAACGTAAATCTACTAGTTTTAGCATTTTATATTTACTTCCAATAACCTCTATCCAAACTCCTATATTGAATCGCTTCGCTTATATGATTTGCCTTTATTCTATCACTACCCTCCAAATCAGCTATTGTCCTACCAACCTTAATTATCCTATCATAAGCACGAGCCGACAAACCCAACCTTTCCATAGCTATCTTCATTATATTCTGCGAATCACCATCTAATACACAATAATCCCTCAACTCATTACTACCCATATCCGAATTCTTATAAATAGGCAGCCCCCTAAACCGTTCAAGCTGTAACTTACGTGCCTTAACTACCCTTTCCCTTACCTTTTCAGACA
>JBDHXE010000121.1:0-7545 GCA_039810525.1 Chlorobiota bacterium
CAAATATGTCAAATTTTATGTGGCTGATTACTTGTGGTAAATAAGTTCTTATCTTATATTAGTTTGATGCTTATTGCGTTAGTTACCACTATATTTGCTGTTTTGGTGATGCTTGCTATACCTATTTTTGGCAAACGAATATTTTTCCCTTTTGCTAAGCTTTGGTCTCAAATATTACTAATTGTTAGTAGAATAGAAGTTTTAGAAATAATGAACGAAGAAATAGATATTACTAAATCTTATGTTTATATACCGAATCATTCTAGTTTGTTTGATATACCGGTTCTATTAAGTAGAATGAAAGGTAACACCAGAATTATGTATAAAGAAGAATTAGAAGAAATACCTATATTTGGGTGGTGCCTCAAAATGTCTCCTTTTATAAGTGTCAAAAGAGAAGATAAAGAAAATTCTTTAGAAGGTTTTCGTCAAGCTCTAAATGCAATTAATTCTTCTGATAGTATAATTATTTTTCCAGAAGGTACTAGATCAGAAGATGGTTCTTTAGGTATTTTCAAAAAGGGAGCTTTTTTGTTAGCAATGAAAAGTGGTAAAGAAATAATACCAGTAGTAATCAAAGGGACTAATAACTTAATGTCAAAAGGGAACTTCACTTTAAACTCTGGTAAGGTAAGTATAGAATATTTACCAATTATCAACACAAAAAACAACCCTGATATCACAGTAGCTTCTTTGCTCAATAATATCAGGGGACTAATGTTAGATAAATTATCTAAATAACTAAGATAGCGTCTCCATAAGCATGGAATCTGAAATCATCTTTTAATGCTTTTTTGTATGCTTTATTAATATTATCAGTACCTGCAAATGCTGCAGAAAGTAGCATAGAAGGTGTAGCTGGAGGATGAAAATTAGTAATTAATCTGGTAGTTATTTTAAATTCATAAATAGGGTATATAAACTTATCAGTCCAACCTTTGTTAGGTTTTACTGCCCCACTTGTTAAAACTGAAGATTCTAATGCTCTGACTACACTTGACCCAACGGCAACAACATTTTTTTTGGCTTTTAGGGATTTGTTAATAATCTCAGCATTTTCTCTTGATATTTCAAAATATTCTGAATACATCCTGTGTTTGGTAAGATCTTCAACATCTATTTTTTCGAAAATACCTTGGCCAATATTAAGTACTACTTTTGCAATTTTTACTCCTTTGGACTGAAGTTTATCTAAAAGGTCATCTGTAAAATGTAACCCGGCAGTAGGCGGAGCAATTGATTGCATAAAATTATCGTTAGCAAAAACACACTGATAATTGTCTTTATCTGTTTCATCAGGTTCTCTTTTAATATACTCTGGAAGAGGCATTTCACCGATTCTCTGAATTACATCAAATAAATTACCTTCGTATGAAAACCTAACAGTTCTACCTCTTGAAGTAGTGTTGTCTATAACCTCGCAATAGAATTGATAGTTATCAAAATAAATTTTATTACCTATTCTAACTTTTCTTGCTGGCTCTACTAAAACATCCCAAATTCTCTCTTCTTTTTTTAACTCTCTAAGCAACATAACTTCAATTTTGGCGTTAGTCTTTTCTTTTTTCCCATACAATCTTGCAGGAAATACTTTTGTTTCATTTACAACTATGCAATCACCTCTCTGGAAGTAATCAACAATATCTTTGAATGATCTCTCTTCAATTTCCCCAGTTTCCTTGTTTAAAATCATTAACTTTGATGAATCCCGTGGGTCTGCTGGGTATTTAGCTACAGCGTTCTTTGTTGGGGAATACTTAAATTCTGATAATTTCATTTTTTACCTTTATTGTTAATTACTAGCTTCAATCATTATATTCAACATTCTTTCAGAATAATCATTTATATTATTTAGAATTCCATCATTTAATAAACATGTATCATAAATATGATTAATTAATTGATTTAATTTGTCGTAATTACCATTAATCAATAATTTGTTCATATTTTGAATCAAAGGGTGATGAAAATTGATTTCCAAAATTTTTTGCGATAAAGTATAATCCTTATCCATCATTTTCATCATTTTTTCCATTTGTTTATCTACGGCATTGGTGCCGCTCACCAAAGTATAAGCAGAGTTTACTAATCGTTTGGATTCTCTTACATCTTCGATTTTACTACCTAAAATATCTTTAAATTGTTTTATTAAATTTATAAACTCTTCATTATTGCTATTTTGCTGTTTAGTAGTTTCATTATCAGCAATTTTCAGATCTGCTTTTTCTATTGATACTATTTTCTTCTTATCATATTCAAATATATATGGTATTACAAATAAATCAACTGGGTCTGTGAAAAATAAAACTTCAATATCATTTTTGAGAAAATATTCTAAATTAGGATCTCTTTCTAATTCTTTCCTACTATTGCCTGATATATAATATATTTCGTTTTGTTCGGGCTTCATTCGGGAAACGTAACCGTTTAAAGAAGTAAATTTGTCTGATTCAGTTTTTGTTGATTCAAATAATAATAGTTCAAGAATTCTATCTTTGTTAGCAAAATCAGTATTTAAGCCCGATTTGAATAAAGAAGAGAAGTTTTTATAAAATGATATATATAAGTCATAATGATTCTTATATAAATCCTCTAAATAGTTTAATACTTTGGAAGTTAGTATATTCTTTATTTTAGAGAGAATTGGAGTATTTTGAGCTACTTCCCTTGATACATTAAGTGAAATATCTTCTGTATCTAAAACACCTTTTAAAAATCTTAAATATTCTGGTAAAAGTTCAATGCTATTATTTTGAATTAAGACCTTGTTAGAATATAACTGCAAACCGTTATTTATTACATCTTGAAATAAACTCATTGGTGCATCATTTGGTATAAACAGCATTGCTTTAAAATTGACAGTACCTTCCACATTTAGATTGAAATAATCAAGTGGTTCGTTCCATTCATTTGATATAAATTTATAGAAAGATGTTGCCTCTTCTTTACTAATTTCTTCTTTCTTTTTGTGCCAAATAGCTTGAACTTTATTTATAGGTTCATTATTTAGCAAGATAGGGAAATCAATAAAATTTGAGTATTTATTTAATATTTCTTTAATTCTTGATTCATTAGCAAATTCCTCGCTTCCTTCTTTGAATTTAAAGGAAATTTTAGTTCCTTTTGATTCTTTCTCTATTTCTTCAATTGTGAATGACGATTCACCGTTAGAAGTCCAACGGTACGCTTTGGAGTCAAGATTATATTTACGTGTCTCGACTACAACTTGATCTGTTACCATAAAGACTGAATAAAAGCCCACACCGAATTGACCTATTAGATTTTCAGAATTATTATGTTCTTTCTTTAGCTCTTCTAAGAATTTAAGTGTGCCTGAAGATGCAATAGTACCAATTTGGTTAACTAAGTCATTTTCATCCATACCAATTCCATAGTCTTCAATCGAGAATGATTTATCTTCGCTATTCAAGCTAATTTTGATTTGTAATTCTTCGGTTGGATTAAGTATATCGTTTTCAGTTAGTCTAATGACTCTTAGTTTATTTAAAGCATCTGATGAATTGGATACTAATTCTCTTAAAAAAATCTCTGGGTGTGTATATAGAGAATGAATAATTAAATTGAGTAATTGCTTCATTTCAGCTTTAAATTCAAATTCTTGTTTTATATTAGAAATATGATCACTCATTAAAGTATATAATATCTATGTTTAACATTACAATAATTAAGTAACGAAAAAATGGTAAAAAAATTTTTGGAAGAGATATTTATAATTATTTCAAGGGCTATTAGATTTTTAATTTTTTAAAAATACTTTCAGGTATTAATTTTAAAATTAGCATTATGAGGTACCAAAATTTTGGAATATATGCTATATCTTTTCCTTTCATTATCGCTTTGTATATTTGATGCCCTACAAATTTGGGTTGAGCAAAAAGTACATTTGGTGTAATATGAGATGTCATTTTAGTAGCTACGAAACCGGGCTTAATAGTTATAATTCTGACTTTGGTATTAGATAGAAGAGACCTAATACCTTGAAGGAATAAACTTAAGGCTCCTTTTGCAGTACCATAAACAAAATTACTACCTCTTGCCCTATCACCAGCTACCGAACTTATTGCAGCTATTGTGCCAGAATTTCTTTTTTCAAATTCATTTGCAAAGAAGTTGATAATTGATGCAGCGGAAATAAAATTAATATTGAGTTCATTATAAATATGTTTAAAATCATTTTTAATTTTATCATTATCTACTAAAGTACCATAGGCAATTAATATTATATCAGGCAATTCATATTTGTCTATAAAATTCTGAAAGAATGAAGTTTGCTGATCGATGTTAGTAGGTACAAATCCAATAGGCACTATTTCTCGATTGCTCGTTCTTATTATTAAGTCGTCAGTAATTATTTTGGCATCATCGTAATTACGAGATGTACAATATAATTTATTTCCATTTTCAGCAAATTTTAGAGCTGTATAATAGGCTATTTCTGAACCTATACCGATAATTAAAACTTTCATTTTAGAATACTATGTTATTATTAGTTGTTAATTCGTATGTTTGTATGCCATATTTGAATATTCGAGCTGATTTGGTACCCAACAAAGTATGAGTATTATCCTCTATTAATATCATAGAGCCTTCACGTAATCCTACTACAATTGTATCTTGGTTAAGAATTTCATATTCTTGAATTCTTTGCTCTCTTGTTTCGCCATGATGTCCACTTGGATGAGCATCTAAATAGTGAGGATTGATTTGATAATCAATCAAATTGAGTGCTTGAAATGACTGTGGTTCTACTATTGGCATATCATTTGTAGTATTAATAGTAGGGCAAGCAACGTTAGATCCTGCACTCCACCCAATATATGGTTTCCCTTTTTTTACTTCGTCTCTAATCAAATTAATTAAGTTATTATCGTAGAGTGACTTCAATAATTGAAAGGTGTTACCTCCACCTACTGCAATTGCGTCAGAGTTTTTGATAATAGAGATAGGATTTCCATTATGAATTGAATTGATTCGAATATTTAATTTATTGAAAAAATTCTGTACTTTATCAGAGTATTGATTATAATTAATAGTAACTCCTGCATAAGGGACAAAAGCAATAGAATTAATACCTTCAGTAAATTGTTTAATCTCATTTATAGCATGTTCTAAATAATTAAATCCTTCTGTGATTGAATTGCTTAATAATAATAATTTCATTAATTTGCTCGCATATTATATTGCAAAGATATTAAATGTTTGTCTTTTCACAAATAATTAATCTAAAATTATTATCTTTTAGTTTTGTAGCAAATATGTAGAGCAAACCACCGTCGCTTATATTAAGTTTCTTTTTTAAATTATCCACAGAATCTGGGAAGTTTCTTACTTTTAGATTATACTGTTTGCTTGTGGAATATTCTTCTAATTCTTTTCGGTTAACTTTAATTATTTTAATTATTTTATATGATTTACCGGGAAACTGCTTAATTAGAGAATTTGAAGTAAAGAGGTGTGAATTTTCGCTAATCTTAAATAATTTAAAATTATGTGATAATTCACTAAAGTTTCCTAATTTCATAATAGTACTATCTGGTTCATAAAGGTATTGTAGAGGGAGTTCGAATTCTATAGTGTACTTTTTATTAGTAAATTCATATCTTGAGCAAGAATTATTATTCAATAAATATGTAATATATCGAATATTTTTAGCAGATTCGAAGTCAAATAAATATAATATTTCTTTAAGCTCATTATCTATACTTATTAAAATTATAGATGATATATATGGTAATGATTTAATTACTGATTTTATCTCTAATAAAGGTGAAGTTTTCAATAATAGATATTTACATCTATTCTTAATGATATTAAATAAATTAATTATATTAGGTTCACAATCTTCTAATTTGAATACTTTTTGTGAATTATTTCTTCTTGACGGATCGCAATATATTAAATCAACATTACTTTTATTATTTTGCAAAAATATTTCAGCTGTAGAGTTATAAAATTCCACATTATTTACTTTGAGTTTCTCAAAATTGGATTCTACAATTTTAAATAAATTGTTATTAGGCTCTACATAAGTAACTTTTCTGGCTAATTTAGAAAAATAATATGTATCAACACCTAATCCACCAGTCAGATCTATTACAGTAGAATATTGAAATAGATATGATTTAATAATAGCTGTATCAGACGAAGATGATTGCTCTAAGGCTAATTTGGTTGGAATAACTATATTATTAATATTTTTCCATTCAGGTATTTTGTTGTTTACCTTGTTGCAAATTATTTCGTATTCCTTTTTAATTATACTGTCGATAGACTTGTTTGTATTATTATTTTTCATATTATTAATACAATTTTTGAATGATTGATTTTAATAAAAAATAGTATAAAATATCAAATAAATTAAATTAAAATTAAGATAATTGAAGAAATAATGTTAATTTTGTAATTTAGTATATAATCATAGAAATTTTGTATGAGTATTCATTTAAACATCAAGAACGAATTTGCTAGATTAAAAAGTGTAGTAATAGGAATAGCAGGTGATAGAGGTAATATTGAATATCAAAATAATCCAAAAATTGTTAAATTTACACAACAAGGCCAGTTGCCAACTGAGCAAGAATTGATAGAGCAAGTCGATAATTTTGCCAATAAAGTTGCTGAAAAGGGAATTAATGTTCTAAGACCAGATAATATAAGTAATCAGGATCAAATTTTTACGCGAGATATAGCTTTTGTAATTGGTAATAAGATTATTAAAGCTAATATGAAAAAAGATAACCGTAGAATTGAACTCAAAGGTATAGATAAAATATTTGATAAAATACCAAAGGATAATGTTTTAACTGTACCGTATAATGCTACAATAGAAGGTGGAGATGTAATTGTTCATAACCAATATATCTTCGTTGCTTTGTCTGCCCGCACTAATTATTATGGATTTGAATTTATTAAGAAAAATTTTCCAACTTATGAAGTCATTCCATTCCAATTATTTGTAAGCGATGATCCATATATTAATATACTACATTTAGATTGTGCTTTTCAGCCTGTTGGCGACAAGTATGCTTTGCTTTATGAAAATGGGTTTGTACATTATCCTGCTGAAATTATAGATATTTTTGGTTCTGAGAATATAATTAAAATAAGTAAAGATGAGATGTTCAATATGAACCCTAATATATTTTCTTTAAGCCCAGACTTAGTTGTCAGTGATAAAGTTTTTGAGCGGGTAAACAAAATATTAAATAACAAAGGGATTGAAACAATTGAGATTGATTATCAAAAGGTATCAAGATTAGGTG
This sequence comes from Chlorobiota bacterium, assembly GCA_039810525.1. Lineage (GTDB taxonomy): Bacteria > Bacteroidota > Ignavibacteria > Kapaibacteriales > UBA2268 > JBDHXE01. The sequence goes on from JBDHXE010000121.1 coordinate 7,284, forward strand.
GATTGTTGCGTTGCTCTACCCTACCGTTAGAACGAGATTAATAAAAATAAATTATTATAAATTTTACAAAATAATGAGGAGAAGATGAGGTTCTTTTTATTTCTATTTGCTGTTGTGAGTTTGAGTAATTATGCTAATTCGCAGAATTTAGGTGATATTTACCAAGAATTGCCTGATGTGTCGCAATGCAAACCAGGGGTTTTAAAACAAGCTAATATTGATTTAGTTATTCAAAAAGTTAATCAGATAAGAACTTTGCACA
>JBDHXE010000122.1:0-7454 GCA_039810525.1 Chlorobiota bacterium
TTATATCTGCCCGCTGGTATATCTTGCACTAATATTGTTTGAGTAAATACTACTGTGCCCGATGGCTCTTCCGTTACGGTGATTGTTGTAGGGCAATTACTTATATCGCCTACTCCTTCGTTTTTAATTTCTACCGATGGGAAGAATGGGCGACCTGCTATGATTACGCTGGTTGCTTGTGGATAATTTATTGCATAAGCATGCGCTTGGATTTCATCGCTTACTTCAAAAGTAAAAGGTTCTTCGCCCTGTCTGCGATACTGATCGTTGTAAGGCTCCATATCGTTAGCACTACGTAACACTACCGTTAAAATACCTTTGTAAACACCAGGTTCAGAGGATTTGTATGAACCAAAATCTAATTGAACCACTTGTTTTGCTTTTACTAAGTATTGACCAGCGTTTGCAGTATCCCAATTGATTACTCTTTCAAACATTAATTCATTTGTCTTATCATTATAAACTCTATAATATGCATCAAATTTAGCTATGCTACGCAAACCTGTATTTTGAGCTTCAGCTCTCAGATCCATGCTAAGATTTCTAGGGTATTTATAGAATCTTGGCTCCTTGTTGCCCAATGGCATTGTGATATTTCGTGCTGATATATCCCACTCCCAAGATACAGTAAAATTCTTTTTAATAATCTTATAATCCGCCGAACTTGGCTTCTTAAACCCAATTACTACTTGATATTCGCCACCATTAGCTGTTTTGAAACCGTAATTACCAGTAACAGCCGAACCTACAGCATTTTGAACATAATATGCAAAATTACCGTCAAGAATACCAGGGTTACCAATTGGAATTTCACTACTACCATTATATTTAGCTTCGTACACAGTGGTTGTGCTAGGTAGAGGACCTACTATTTTATAAGTTAATAATGTACCAGCTGCTTGTGTACTACCAAATCTAATCATTGGACGTTTGAAAAGTGTACCATTTCTTGTTGTGCCATCGTAAGCTTCTGCGGCCAATAAAATATCATCTGGTGATTGGTCTGATGGGAAGAATTCTTTAATTGGAATAATATATTCTATTAAGTAATCTTCAATTTCACCAAAGAGGTATCCATAATAACCGCTATATCCATACTGTGAATAATCATAGGCATAGCCATTCCAGCAAGCGTTATAACCACTAAGTAAAGTAAAATCATTAGGAATAGCACTATATGGATAATATTCAGAAGTCATAACTCGCATTCTAGCTACACCAGTTTCGATAGTTTCTGGTACTGTGAATTCCCATTCTTGCATATAATTCAAATCGCATTGTGGATGATATGCCCACCAATCATAAGTATTTGATCCAATCTTTTTAACCTTGTTAGATGCAATACTTTGAGGGCTATTTAGCCATTCGTCAGCATCATGAAAATCGCCATCTTTATTCCAATCCATAAAAATACGTGTAGAATAATAATCTCCATAATTGTACATCGGATCGCAATAATCAAAACCGGGATAAGCTAAATAATTAAAATCTGCCCATATTCTGATTCTATATGTAGCACCGGGTTCAAGCTCACCTTTTACACCAGTGTATTTGTAACAGCCCTCCCAAGGACCAGTCATTGAACCGAGATTAATATTAGTTCTACTTTCGCGGTTCAATTTTATTTCGCCTGTTTTAGCATCGTAAATTTGAACTTGCAAAATTGGTATAGTCCAATATCTATAATCCCATTGAGCTTGGTACATTGCTAAGCACCAATAATCCTCAGGCAATCCCATTTCTGTATTTGCAGGCACTTGATCTGGCCCAGGTATACAATAATTTGATGGTCCTGTATCTTGTGATTTTGCATCATAAGAATTAATTGTTAAGACCAATAATAAAGTAGCTAAAGAAGTTAAAAATCCTTTAACTATTCTGTTAAATTTTAACATTTCTACCTCATAAAATTAATAAATGATTCATAAATAGTTGTTATAATGACACACCAAATTACTAAATGTTACACTATATAGTGAAAAAATATTAATTATTTAGTTTGAAATATGTTTGATATTAAGGTTTTATATTAATATTTTCAAAATAAATTCATATATTTAAAATATGAATATAATGAATATATCATATAGTTTTGGTTATTGTATATTGCTGTAATGACTATATAATTAGCATACCAAGCAATCTCTGAATAGTTGTTTCAAATATTTTTAAATTAATATTTGTTAATAAAAGTTGATTATATGCCTGAATTTGACTTAGCTGAATTTCTCTAAATTCTATTTGATTAATCGTGCCTAATTGTAACTTTTCTTTAGCGATTTCTAAGTTATTTTGAGATAATATTAAATTCTTTTTATTAAATTCTTTAATTTGTGAATTAGAATTATAAGCATCTATATTAAATTTAAGCTCCTTATTGAGAGTTTGTTGCAGTTCTTCTTTGTTTATTTTGCTTATTTGTGATTCTACTTCTTTGTTTTCAATTAATATCTTATTTCTAAATCCTTCAAAAATATTCATATTCAGAGATATTCCGTAATTAAAGCCATTAGTTATATTACTTTTCAGCAAACCAGCTTGTGATTCAGATGCATTATAAGCATATCCGCCATATATATTAATATTAGGGTAAAAATTAGATTGTTGCTTTTTAATATCTTGTAAGGAAATTTCTATGCCTAAATCTGCTAACTTTATATCTATATTATTAGAAAGCTTATCTTTTAAATCACTATAATTAAAATTCCTTTCTTCAATATTTAAAGTATCAGATATTATAAATGACCTTGTTACTTCTAATCCTAATAACAAGTTAAATTCACTCATCTGAGATTTATAATTTCTATAAAAATCGATTGAATCTGCTATATCTTTATTTAAATCAATTTCTGCTTGCTGTAATTCATAACCAGAAGATTTACCAATTTCTTTCCGTTGAGATAAAATATTATATCTAAATCGTGATACTTCTAAATTGCTCTTTATTAATTCTAAATTTTCGTTTAAATAGTATAATTGATAATATGAGTTGATAATTTGATTGGTAAGTTCTTCAGTCTTTTTCCTTAAATTTAATTTACTTACTTCATCACTAAGTTTTAATATATCATAATCAATAAACATCTGAAATCCATCAAAAAGTTTCCAATTTGCAGTAATGGAGCCGTCCAAAGTATTTCCAGTAGCTCCATTTTTTTCTACTTCTCTTCCATCGAAAAAGCTTTGCTTTACATTGTTACTAGTATTGTTTTGAGATAATTGTAGATCCATAGATGGATAATAAACACTAGTACCAACATCTAAATTATTCTTGCTTATATTTTTTTGCAATGATGATATTTTTATAGAATAGTTATTTTTTAATCCAATTTTTATTGCCTCTTCGAGCGATAATTTATCCTGAGAAAATAGAGAATAACTTGATATAGTGTATATTAAGGAAACCAAAACTACAAATGAAATTTTCATATTATAGATAGAATATTTAGAAAAATTGAATAATTTATACTTATTCATTAATCGTTCTCCAATTTGATTATATTTCGTTTTTTATTAGCAATATAGACATATATTGCAGGAATGACATATAGAGTTAATGCAGTAGATAGTATTAGACCACCTACAACACCTATACCCATTGATTGTCTACTACCCGAGCCTTCACCCAAAGCTAAAGCTATAGGTAAAGTACCTAATATAGTTGTGAGAGAAGTCATAATAATAGGTCTAAATCTTAGCTCAGCTGCTACTTTAACTGCTTCTATTATTGATAGACCTTCCTCACGCTTTTGATTAGCGAATTCAACTATCAAAATTCCATTTTTAGTTACCAAACCTATCAACATTATAAGTCCTATTTCGCTAAATATATTAAGTGTTTGATTAAAATACCATAATGTAAATAGAGCACCAGATATAGCCAAAGGCACAGTAAGCATAATAATAAAAGGATCACGAAAACTTTCAAATTGAGCTGCTAAAACTAAATATATAAGTATAAGAGCTAATAAAAATGTAAAAATAAGTGAAGATGATGATTCGATAAAATCTTTAGACGGCCCATCAAGTGCTGTGTAAACAGAGCCTTTTAACTGTTTTTTAGCAATTTCATCCATTACCTGTATGCCATCACCTATCGTCTTTCCAGGTGCCAAGCTAGCTGAAATTGTTGCTGACACAAATCGGTTAAATCTATATAATTGTGGGGGAGTACTCATTTCTTTTACATTGATTACATTATCCAATTGTATCATTTCGCCCTTATTATTTTTTACAAATAATGATTTTACATCGATAGGGGCAGATTTATCTTGTTTGAGAACTTGTCCAATTACCTGATATTGTTTGCCATTCATAATAAAATAATCAAATCTCTGCCCAGCTAATGCAAATTGCAATGTTTGACCAATATCGTTTATAGAAATACCCAAATTATTAGCCTTATTCCTATCAATTTCAATATTTAATTCTGGTTTGTTAAACTTCAAATCCACATCAACCATTGAAAACGTTGGATTATTGCGAGCTTCGCTCAAAAAATTAGGTATTATTTTTTTTAAGGTATTCAGATCAGGTGCTTGTAAAACATATTGAATTGGAAGTCCAGTTCTTGCCGAACCTATAGATTGCTCTTGAATTACGAAACTTCTTGTATCATTAGCCGAATTTACAATTTGAGTAGCTTTATCAGCAATTTCGCTTTGAGTAAGTTTTCTTTCATCAGTTTTTTTAAGATATAATAAAATAAAACTACTATTTACAGAACTTGCAGCTCCAAAACTTGGAGAAGTTACCGAAATTATAGTTCTTTGCCCTTCTAATTCTTTATTGAGATCATCTACAAGATGATTTACATAATTTTCCATAAAATCGTAAGTACTACCCTCTGGAGCAGTAGATATTATTCTTAAGGAACTTCTATCTTCAAGAGGTGCCAATTCACTTTGTAACATAGAACCAAAGAAATATATAGAAACTAACGCTACAACCATTACAACTAATGCTAACCATTTTTTTTCTAAAAATAAATTTAAAGTATTTCTATATCCTGAATTCATTTTTTCAAAAAATGGTTCAGTTGCTTTATAAAATCTTGAATGATTAGTTAATTTTAATATTCGTGAAGACATCATTGGCGTTAAAGTTAAAGCAATAAAAGCAGAAATAGCTACCGAACCAGCTATCACTATACCAAATTCTCTAAATAATCTACCAGTGATACCTTGCAAAAACATAATAGGAGTAAATACTGCTGCTAAAGTAATAGTAGTAGCTATAATTGCAAAAAATATTTCAGCTGAACCTTTAGAAGCAGCTTCGATAGGAGATAAGCCATCTTCTATTTTTTTGTATATATTTTCTAATACAACTATGGCATCATCTACAACCAAGCCTATAGCTAATACAATTCCCAATAATGTAAGCACATTTATGGTAAAGTTCATAATATACATTATGAAAAAGGCACTTATTAGAGATATTGGTATTACTATAATAGGTATCAATGTAGATCTTAAATCTCTTAAAAATAGATATATTACCAAAATTACTAACAAAAAAGCTATTATGATAGTCTCTTCTACTTCACCGATAGATGATCGGATAAAAGATGTATTGTCAAAGCCAATACTAATCTCTATATCTTGAGGTAAATCCTTTTTAATTAGATCTATTCTTTTATAAAATTCATCTACAATAGAAATATAATTGGCACCGGGCTGTGGGACCAGCACTACACCAGCCATAGGTATTAGATCTCTCTTTAAAATTGTCTTGTCATTTTCAGGGTATAATTCTGCATAACCTACATCTTCAAATCTAATCACATTCCCATTGACTTCTTTTAATATCAATTTATTGAAATCGTCTTCGGTATATAATCTTCCCATAGTACGAACTGTAAGTTCAGTGTTTTTGCCCTCTACAGTACCTGATGGTAATTCAATGTTTTCATTTACCAATACATTTCTTACATCAATTGGAGTCAATCCAGCAGCTGCTAATTTATTTGGATCGAGCCATAACCTCATTGAATACTTTTTTTCGCCCCAAATTCTTACTTCGCTTACCCCAGGTATAGTTTGTAGCCTTTCTTTAAACACATCGTTTGCTATAGCAGATACTTCCATCATATTTCTTTTATTGCTTTTGATAGAAAGCATTACAATAGGCTGTGCGTCAGCATCTGATTTGGATACAATGGGAGGGTCCGCATCAGTGGGAAGCAACCTTTGAGCTCTCGAAACTCTATCTCTCACATCATTTGCCGCTATATCTAAGTCAGCGTCAATATTAAATTCGACAGTAATGGTGCTTCTACCATCTCTACTCACTGATTTTAAAGTTCTGATACCATCTATACCATTTATAGATTCTTCTAATGGCTCTGCAATTTGAGTTTCAATTACATCTGCACTTGCGCCTGTGTAATTGGTAGTAACTGTTATGATTGGAGTATCCACATTTGGAAATTCACGTACACCCAAAAATGTATATCCAATTACTCCAAAAATAACAATTACTAACGACATTACTATTGAAAGTACTGGGCGTCTAATTGATAATGATGATAGACTCATTTTTCCTCTGACATTGTAATTTTAACTAAAGCATTTGGTCTTAATTGTATGATACCAGAAGTTATTACTATATCACCTTCGGATAATCCATCTACTATTTCTATTTCGCTTGTGGTTCTCAGTCCTGTTTGCACTTTTTTAACAATTGCTTTACCATCTTTATATACATAAACTTTCTCAGATTCTAAATCTGGGATTAATGCTTGAGTTGGTATCATTAATTTTTTGCTATCAGAATTAATATTGATTGTAATTTGCGCAAATGACCCAGGTTTGATACTTCCGTTACTATTATTATAATAAGCTCTAACTACTAATGTTCGAGTATTGGTATTAATTTCTGGGTCTACAGCATATATCTTTGCTTTCATACCATTAGGATTTGGTGGTAAATGAAACTCTACTTCTTGACCTATATTTAATAAATTATAATATTTCTGTGGTATTGAAAACTCTAATTTTAGCCTATCCACCTTAAAAATATTAGAAATAATATCAGTAGTGCTCACATAAGAACCCACACTAAAGTATCTTAATCCTGCTATACCACTAAACGGTGAATATATCTCTGTTTTGTCTAATTGTGCTTTTAGATAATCCAAATCAGCTTTTTGAGCTTCTACTGCATTATGAGCAATATCATAATCCTCTTGGCTTACACCATTAGTAGCAAGTAATTTTTTTTGTCTTTTCTCAGTCAGTTCCAAAAGAGATAAATTTTCTTTGCCCTTTTTGATTTGAGCTTCTATATCATCTGATTTTAATTTAATTAATAATTGTTTGGCAGATACCCTTTTGCCTTCTTCGAAATTAATCTTTTGAATTTTTCCCGGAACTTCAGATTGAATAACAATATTCTCATCGGCCAGAAATGTACCACTTGTAATAATCTTATCATTTACAGTTTTGTAATTT
>JBDHXE010000123.1:0-7418 GCA_039810525.1 Chlorobiota bacterium
ACATCACAAGGGTCACGAACAAGCAAATATTCAATAGATGCTGGTATGAGATACGACTTATTAGAAGATCTATCACTTACTTTGAGAGCTAATGATATATTTGATACCCAAAAGTTTGGTCAAAGTTCTGTAGGGCCAGGATTCACCTTTGATTTTAATATGCGCCCAATGACCCAAATTATTTCTTTAGGTATCCAATATAAGATAAATCAAGGAATTAAGCAAAAGGAAAGAAAATCACAAGAAGAAATGTCTCCGCAAAACGAAGATTTTTAAAAAAATATTTTTTTCTTTCGTAGAAATTACATACTTTTGTAATCTCTATCGGTTGGGTAGCTCAGTTGGTAGAGCAAAGGACTGAAAATCCTTGTGTCGGGGGTTCAATTCCCTCTCCAACCACAAAAGCCGATTTTATCGGCTTTTTTTTATATAAACTATAATGTATATATAAAAATAGGAAGCTGTATCATTAGTCAGAATTCTAGGCTTTCTGTACTATTTCTTTATTAAGAAATAGTAATATATTTGAATATACATTGAAAAGGAATTTATCACATAAGTCTATGATTACAAGCGGCTTGCAAGAACAAGTCGTCCTACACTTTTGAAGTGTAGGACGACTGGAAATTAAAGATTAAATCCTTGCTTAAAACTTATGAGACAGCCTCTATTTTTTATATTATTGTCCTTTTTATCTAATCAAGAAAATGAACAAACAAGCCATCTCTTAGTTTTGGTTCGAACCAAGTAGATTTTGGTGGCATTATTTTATCAGCATCAGAGATTGCAATTAATTCATTAATTGAAGTAGGGTGCATTGCAAATGCTAACTTCATATCACCATTGTTTACTCTTCTTTCTAACTCTTCCAGACCTCTTATTCCTCCTACGAAATCAATATTTTTATTGGTCCGTGGGTCATCTATCCCTAATATATTTGTTAATATATATTTTTGAAGCAAAGCTACATCTAAACTTTCTACTGGATCATCGGTCTTTGCAATTTCTTCTTTAAAGTTCAATTTATACCATTGATTATCTATATATAAACCAATTTCTCCTTTTCTTGAGGGAGAAAACTTACCATCAGCTTTGTTAACTAAAACATATTCCGATAATTTTTGTAAAAATTCATCTTTTGTATTACCATTCAAGTCCTTAACAACTCTATTGTAATCCATAATATATAATTGAGAAGCGGGAAATATTACAGAAAGGAAAAAATTATATTCTTCACTGCCATTATGATTTGGATTAGATTCCATTCTTTCTTTGCCTACAATTGCGGCTGCAGCAGAACGATGATGACCGTCAGCTACATACAAAGCTGGTATCTCAGAAAATAATATTTCAATTTTCTTATTAATCTCATCATTTTCTACAACCCACACCTGATGACGAATACCATCATTTGCTGAAAAATCGGTTTCTGGTGTCTCTTTAACTAATTGATTGACTATATTATTAATTTCTTCGTTATCAGGATAAGTTAAAAAAATAGGACCAGTATGAGCATTAGTAATCCTTACATGATTACATCTATCTTCTTCTTTGTCTTTTCTAGTTTTTTCATGTTTCTTAATTATATTATTCCAATAATCATGGATAGAAGCTACACCTACCAAACCATATTGAGTGCGTTCGTTCATTGTTTGAGCATAAATATAAAACGTAGGTTTAGGGTAATTTACTAAATAAGCTTCATCAATCAACTTAGTTAAATTTTCCTTACCTTTATTATAAACTTGCCTGTCGTACAAATCAATATTAGAAGGTAAATCAATTTCTGGTTTCCCTACATGAAGAAAAGATATTGGATTTCCTTTAACTAAATTTCTTGCTTCATCTGAATTAAGTACATCATAAGGTGGTGCAGCAATTTTGCTTGCAAACTCTGGTTTCGGTCTATATGAAGACATTGGTTTAAAAACAGCCATTTTTCTTTTTCCTTTATTTCAATAAAAATAATATTTCCAAACTATAAGTAACGAAATTATACTCAAATTAATATAATAACATCGAAAGTGAAAATATTTATACTCAATCATAGCAATAATTATAATTTTTTATAACAATTATACCTTTGGTTAAGATTTTATATATAATATCTGTCGTGTAATTATAATTAATTTAATTCGTGATAATTTACTTTAAATACAATTTATTGTTTTAAGAATTTTTATGGTGCTAAATATTATAGCGGTTGGATTTGGAGGCTTATTTGGCTCAATTGCAAGATACTTGATTTCTCACTATTTTTCACAATTTAGCCAATTATCATATCCATGGGCTACGACAATAGTTAATCTATTAGGTAGTATAATTATAGGCTGTTTGATTGCCTTATTTGAAAATGGTTTAAATATTAATAACGAATTAAAACTTTTATTAATAGTAGGTTTTTGCGGTGGATTTACAACTTTTTCTACCTTCTCATTAGAGTTTATCAAATTGATAGATAAAGGGCAATTTTTAGTCGCTGCTTCATATTTATTAATTAATGTTATTATAGGTATTACTTTATGTTTTATTTCCTATAAAATTTTCAAATGAAATATTATGTATTCAACAAACCCTATGGTGTTTTGACACAATTTACAAGTGAATCAAACAAGAAAAACTTATCTGATTACTTAAATATTTCCAAAGATTGCTATCCAATTGGGCGTTTAGATTACGATTCTGAAGGGTTACTTATAATTACTAATGATAAAAGATTAAATTATGATCTTTTGAATCCAGCTAACAAACATAAAAGAGAATATTTACTCCAAATTGAAGGAAAAATTACCACCGAAGCAATTAATATGCTTAAAGCAGGAGTTACCATCAATATTAAAGGAAAGCCATATTTAACAAAAGCTTTAGATGCTTTAATTAAAAATGAAATACAATTACCCGAGAGAAATTCACCAATAAGATTTCGAGCTTCAATTCCAACTTCTATAATAAGTATGCAAGTAATTGACGGGAAAAATAGACAAGTAAGGAAGATGACTGCTTCTGTCGGATATCCTACTCTTAGATTAATTCGCACTAAGATAGAAAATCTTTCTCTTTATGGAATTAATCAAGGTGAATATATAGAATTGTCAAAAAAAGTATTATACAATCTTCTAAATTTATAATAATGACATTTTTTTTATAAAATATTGTAAAAGTTAATTTAATAATACTATCTATTAGAATAATTACTATATAGCAAAAGTAAATTTACTAATTAATTGATAAATAACAACTTTCATTAAGATGCTGCAAACAGACATAATAGGTATATATATGCTTATTTGATGTCAATACTTGAATATTAAAAAATAATTAAAAAAATGTCAATTATTTGAAATATAATTTGGGGATTAAAAACTTATTAGTTACTTTCGGATTATAAAATCTGATTAAAAATTAAAAAATGATTTCTGAATCGAATTTATACAAAATAAAATTTCAGTTTTTATTAAAAGAACCAAGACTTAATTATAGTTCAATTAGGCAAAAGAGTTTTTTTCAAAATTTATCTTTTCACCTAACTTATATAAGTTTTCGTTTAATAATCTCAAAGATTAATTTTTCTTATCTAAAACAACTCTTCGAAAATTCTATAAACAAATACTTAATTAACAATCTATTTAGTTTTCTGACACATTCAGAAAGGGAGCATTTTATGTTTAAACGTTTCTCAAACAGCTTATTATCAAAAAGATTGATAATAAATGTTTTTTCGATTTTAATTTTTTCTGCTTTTATAGTAGCTTGTGGTGGCTCTGAAAACGCAGGCGAACAAACTAATGGCGAAGCAAACAAAACTACTAGTGAAGTAAAATCATCAAAGGAATTTACTACTGTAACAACTGCCGAAATAGGTAAATTAGATGGTAGCACAGCTCAAAAAGGAAAAGAACTATTTGAAGCAAAGTGTACCGCTTGCCATAAATATGACACTAGATTAGTTGGTCCAGCTTTGGGCGAAGTAACCAAAAGAAGAACTCCTGAGTATATTATCAGTATGATTACGCATCCTGATGAAATGATTAAGAATAATGATACTGTAAAAGCATTATTGCAACAGTATATGACGCCTATGACTAATCAAAATGTTACATTAGATGATGCAAAAGCAATTTATGAGCATTTAAAAAGTATTTCAAATAATCTTTAATTTGGAGCCCTTATGAAAAATTACAAAATTAGCGCTATTGCAATTATGATAGCAGTTTCTTTAATCTTAGTTTCTTTTGCTTGTAATTCAAGCAAAGAATCAGTTACAGAAGGTGATGCAGCTAGCAAAGTCTATGTAGCACCAGGTAAATATGATGAGTTTTACAGCTTTATGTCTGGAGGATTCAGTGGGCAATTATCAGTATATGGATTGCCAAGTGGCAGGCTATTTAGAGTAATCCCTGTATTCTCGCAAGACCCAGAAAAAAGTTGGGGATATTCAGAAGAAACTATTCCTATGCTTAATACTTCTCATGGCTTTATTCCATGGGATGATGCACATCACCCAGAACTTTCTCAAACTAATGGCGAAACAGATGGACGTTGGATATTTATTAACGGTAACAACATACCTCGAATAGCACGTATCGATCTTACTTTATTCAAAACAGTTGAAATTTTGGAATTACCTAATTCTTCTGGTAATCACTCATCACCTTTTACAACTGAAAATACCGAATATATTGTAGCAGGTACTAGATTTAGTGTACCTATACCAAACGAAGATGTTTCTATCAAAGAATACAAGGAAAAATTCAAAGGTACTTTAAGTTTTATAAAAGTTGATCCAAAAGACGGCAACATGGATTTATCTTTCCAAATCCTAATGCCTGGATTTGATTATGACTTAGCCCATGCAGGTAAAGGTCCTTCTCATGGTTGGATGTTCTTCACTTGTTATAATTCAGAACAAGCAAATACTTTAAAAGAAGTAAATGCTAGTCAATTTGATAAAGACTTCATTGCCGCAGTTAATTGGAAAAAAGCTGAAGAATACTTAGCCGCTGGTAAAGCAAAAGAAGTTACTACAAGTTATTATCATAACAAATGGAATGAAAAAACTCATTCAGCATCTTCAACAGAATTAACAAAGGTTAAAATTTTAGATCCTGCAGATTGCCCAGGATTAGTATATTATATGCCTACTCCTAAATCTCCTCATGGCTGTGACGTAGATCCAACTGGTGAATTAATAGTTGCTAGTGGTAAATTATCTACTGTAGTTCCAGTATTTTCTTTCAAGAAAATGTTAGCTGCTATTGATAATAAGTCATTTGATAAAACAATTGATGGAATCCCAGTTTTAAGCTATGATAAAGTAATTGCTGGTGAAGTTCAAAATCCCGGTTTAGGCCCATTGCATACAGAATTTGATGGTAGAGGTAACGCTTATACTTCTATGTTCGTATCTTCTGAAGTAGTTAAATGGAGTTTAAAAGACTTTAAAGTTATTGATAGAATCCCAGTTTATTATTCAATTGGACACTTAATGATTCCCGGTGGTGATACTAGAAAACCAAACGGCAAGTATTTAGTAGCTTTGAACAAAATTACAAAAGACAGGTATTTACCAACAGGTCCAGAATTAACACAATCAGCACAATTGATTGATATTACTGGTGATAAAATGAAAATGTTGCTTGACTTCCCAACAATTGGCGAACCGCATTATGCACAAGCTATTGAAGCTGAAAAAGTTAAGGATAAGTCAGTTAGATTTTATAAATTAGAAGATAATGAACACCCTTATAAAACTTCTAAACCAGATGATACTAAGATAGTAAGAGAAGGCAACAAAGTCCATATCTATATGATATCTATACGCTCACACTTTACACCAGATAATATTGAAGGAATTAAAGTAGGTGATGAAGTATATTTTCACGTTACTAACTTAGAACAAGACTGGGACGTACCACATGGATTTGCTGTATTAGGCGCACAAACTGCTGAATTATTAATCATGCCAGGTGAAACAATTACTTACAAATGGACTCCTAAAAAACCTGGCGTATATCCATTCTATTGTACAGATTTCTGCTCTGCACTTCACCAAGAAATGCAAGGCTATGCAAGAGTATCTCCAGCTAATTCAAAAATTGAATTAAGTTGGAATAAATAATTATTAATTTGAGTAGCTGTCACTCCAAATTATTAATTATTAATATTTATAATAACTTCCGAAGGATTATAAATTCTTCGGAAGTTTGAAAAGGGAATTTGTTGAGACAGCCCTTATTTCATAAAAGGTATTAAAATGAAAAGTAAAATTTTTATGATGATTGGATCTATTATCCTCATCGCTGTTTTCTTCGTTCCATTGTGGAGCATAAGCTTAGAAGCTCCTCAATACCCAGAAGGCTTAGGGCTTTATATTTACGTCAATCAAATTAAAGGGCATAAAGAAGGTGATTTGCATAGTATTAATGGTCTAAATCACTATATTGGAATGAAAACTATTAACCCCGAATCAATACCAGAATTAAAAATAATCCCTTTCTTTATGTATTTTATGATAATATCAGGTATATTATTTGCTTTTTTAAAGAAGAAGTGGTTTAAATTTTTATGGTTAGGCATTTTTGCAATTATTGGAATTATAGGTCTTTACGACTTTTATATGTGGGAATATGATTATGGGCACAATCTTGATCCTCATGCCATAATTAAGATCCCAGGAATGTCTTATCAACCACCATTAATTGGTGGCAAGCAACTACTTAATTTTCACGCTGACTCATGGCCTCATTTCGGTTTTTTAATTATCGGAATAAGTGTTATATTTGTACTATTGGCAATTTATTTTGATTTTAAAAATGAAAAATCATTACACCAAATTAAATAGTATTTTCCTATTATTAGGTCTTATGTTTATAGCCGCCTGTAGTTACGAGCCTGTTCCTATAGAGATAGGTAAAGATGTTTGTGAACACTGCAAAATGACCATAGTAGACCCGAAATGGGGTGCCGAATTAATTACTAAAAAAGGCAAAATCTATAAATATGATGTAATTGAATGTTTAATCCTTCATAGTAAAACTTTTGACAAAAATAGCATTCATTCTGCTTGGACTATTAATTATTTGAATAATAAACAATTCATTGAAGTCGAAAATGCAATTTATTTAAGAAATAAAGAAATTAGTTCTCCAATGGGAATAAATGCTATTTCTCTCTCTAATAAAAATGAAATTCAGAAATTAAATTTCAAAAGCTCTACTGAACCATTTGATTGGAACAAATTATTAAAAATAGTTGATTCAGAATTTTCAGAATAATGAAATATATTATATTTATCTTTTCGATTTTATTTATAAATAGCATAAGCTTTTCAAAATCATATTTGGTAGAAAATGGCAACTTGAATGATCTTCAGAATTTTCTGAATATAGCTGATAATCATGATACCATAAATATTAAAG
>JBDHXE010000124.1:0-7315 GCA_039810525.1 Chlorobiota bacterium
CTTAGGTGAAGTATCACAAGTTGGATTTAAATTCGCACCTAAAAAATTTACAGAAGGATTGAATTTCAAACAAATATTTAATCCATTTAGCGGAATGAAAAGACTCTTTCTCTCAAAAAGCTCACTATTTGAATTAGCTAAAAACTTCTTAAAAGTATTTATAATAGGGGCAGTAGTATGGTCTGTATTATACAAAAAAGATGAGCTATTACTATCGCTTATCGAGAGGCCATTTATGGCTGTTGGTCAATTTATGAGCGATATAGCATTCGAATTACTATGGAAAATAGGGCTTGTATATATTGCAATTGCTGTAGCTGACTTCTATTATCAGAGATGGCAATTTAATGATAATATGAAAATGACCAAAAAAGAAGTGAAAGATGAGAATAAACAATCTGAAGGCGACCCTCAAGTAAAAGGACGAATAAGAGCTATTATGCGTAGCAAAATCAGGAAAATGATGCTAAAAAACGTCCAGACGGCCGATGTAGTAGTTACCAATCCTACCCACTTCGCAGTAGCACTATCTTATCAATCAGGAACTAATAGTGCACCTATTGTAGTAGCCAAAGGAGTCGATTTTTTAGCTCAACGTATCAAACAAATTGCATACGAGTATGACGTGCCTATTGTGGAAAACCCACCTTTGGCGCGCGAGATGTACAAAGTAGTAGATATAGACCAAGAGATACCCGAAACTCTCTTCAAAGCAGTTGCCGAAGTTTTGGCTTATGTATATTCACTCAAAAGGAATAAAAATTAATTTATAAGATATATAGATTATTATTATTTTATATTAAATAATAATATTAACTATTGCTTATTTTAAGAGCTCTTGTAGTATTTTCAGTGATTATAAATTTCTCATTAAGGCTTATAAAAACTACTAACAATGCAGTTACTATAATACCATCTCTATAAAAATATTGCGAACTCGTTAGATTAACTATATACAATATCACAAAAGATACACAATTGGCTACTGAGAGTGATTTCAAAAAATAATCATTACTTCTACTCGATAGTACCATCAAATTATAAGATTTGATAGTATAAAAAATATGAAAACCAAAGAAAAGCAATGAAGTAGGAATTCCAGCTCTAAATAATATATACAAAAATCCATTATGAATAATATCAGTATGGATAGTAAACAATTCTATAACAGAGTAAAAGCGTATAACTTTCCCAAGCCCATTGCCACCTAATGGGTGGAGCATTATCTGCCTTATTACCTCGTCCCATTCTACCAATCTCGCCATCACAGATAGATCTTTTTTGCCATCTGCCGATGATGTAAATCTATTGACTACTACTTGAATATAAGCAAAAAGATTATCACCCATTAGCAAATATGCAAGCACAAAAAAGAGAATTGCCAAAAACATTAAATAATTGAGCGTTTTAATTTTCTTATTAGTAGGGAAAAATATAAATACAGCGAATATAAATGCCATCAATATCACCCAAAAAGTACGCGAAAAAGTAGCTATCAATGATAATACTGATATAGAAGTAAATATAAATAGAGGTATCTCATATCTTCTTCTAACTTGATTGAATGTAAAAATAAACCCAAATATCGATGCGATAATATATAAAGTTTGATTAATACTCACACCAGTTTTGAGTTCAAAAGCATATTCGAGTATTATCTCGTGTAGCTTGGTATAATATAAATAACCTTGGAAAAGCCCTACACCTATAATTACCAAAGATAAAAATATCATAAATTTCTTAAGTTCTTCTTTGGTATTAATTATAGACCTAATCGGGAAATAGACAAGAATAATAGAAATAACCAGATACTCACGAGTCCAACTCAGCATATTTACATCATTCAAATATGCTACTATCGCATTAAAGGCTAAGAATACGAAAAAAGCAATTATTAGCCAATCACCTAAATTAAACGCAGTTTTTTCTTTTTGTAGAAATGTTTTATTTACGAACCAAATATAAATACTACCATTGAAGAATAATGATGATGCAATATCAATTACCGATACACCTTCGCCCCTGCTATGGAAAAAAAGTCCAATCATTACTCCAAAACTATAGAGCCATATCTTAGGGTAATTAACTATCAATATAGTAAGAAATACACCTATAATTAGCCCAAGTAAATATAAGCCTATATCAAACTCAAAATTGATAACCAGCAAAAATATGGTAATCAAAGAGCTCAGCAATATATTTACTAAATTAAGCCCTTTGAACCTATTGTAAATAGAGATAACAATATTTCTTTGAGCTATAATATCATTCATTATCAAAATTTCTTAGCTGTTGCTTTACTTCCCTGAACACATAAGTAATTATAATCAATACTACTGCTAATATAAACGAACCAATGAAAGTACCAGCTATTATCAAAGAACGCTTAGGCCTGTCTTTTTTCTCAGCAGGTACAGCTTTGTCTATTACTATCAAATTTTTAATACCTTTTATCTCATCCATTCTGGTCTGTTCCATAGCAGGCAAAAGAAAAGCTTTAACCTTCGAATAGGTTTCGAACTCAGTAAACAAACGCATATATTCTATACCTTCTTTGCCAGTTTCATTCACAGCAAAATTGCCTGCAAAACCGGGTTGAGTTTTAGATTCTGTTACTTTTTTGGCAGTTGCATTCTTCAGCTCAGCAATTGATTTGGTAAGATAATCATTCGCTCCATACACACTTTTGTAATAGTCATATATGATATCATATTTGATCTCTTCAGCTTTCAGATCCGATAACGCTTTAGCAATAGATGATACCTGCTCTTCAGGAGCAAACATCAAAGTCCTTCTAGAAAATTTTTCTAATGTATCCGAAATAGCTTTGATAGTAGAGTCGGCGGCATTTATCCTTGCCTCCATATTCTCTCTATTCAATCTAACCTCTTCTCTGAATACACGAATAGCTACATTATTAGCTATTTCTATCAACCTATTAGCCATCTTGGCTGAGCGTTGCTTATCTTTATCCCATATACTAATAAGATAATTGCCATCTTTTTCATAATTAATTTCAAGATTTTCCTCCAATGCTTTCCTAGTCTTTTCAAGCGAATGGTCTTTAGTCTTATAAACATTAATCAAATCAAATTCCGAAATGATAGAGTCGAGCACCGAGCGGCTAGTAAGTATTACTATAAAATTGTAATTATCAGAAAGTGCTTTGCCTGCCAATTTGCTCAAGCCAATATCTTTTAATGGTGAAGCTATCATCCCCAAAGTACTTTGGAGTGCATCCTGAGTTTTAGGTGGTACCACATTAATAGTAGATTTATATTCATTATCCAAATAAAAAAAAGCAACTACCGTGGCTATCACAGTTGCCGATATAGAAAGCGATAATACAAATGTTTTATATTTTACAATTAAAGCTAATAGATGGATTGATGAAAATTCTTCGGTTTTATTCATTGAATTATAAATATTTAAAAAACAAAATGTAAAAATAAATAAATTATTTAATTTAATATTAAATAAAACGATTGCAGCTTTGTGTAAAATCTTTTAGAGTAGCAAATACAAAATCTGCATCGGCAACACTATAATCTCCTATTAATATTGATTTGATACCAGCTTGCTTAGCTGCTTGGGCATCTTTGATAGAATCACCAATCATAAACGAACTATTTACTTCGATATCATATCGGTCTATTGCCTCTAAGAGCATACCCGGATTAGGCTTTCGTCTTGGTGAGTTTTCACTTTCTAAGGCACTACAATAATAAATATTATCAAAAGATTTACCACATTGTTGGATAATCTCATTGTTCATCTCATTGTGAATAGCTAATAGGTCTTCTTCGGTCATTAATCCTTTGCCTATACCTTGCTGATTGGTTATTAGGAAAGTCAAAAAGCCTGCTTGGATAACTCTATTAAATATCTCAAAGAATTCTCTATTAAAAACAAACTCACTATAATTACGAACATAATCATTAGGCAGCAATACATTTACGATACCATCTCTATCAAAGAAAAAAGCTTTATTTTGAGATTTCATCTAATACTTTGTCAATTTGTTCATAAACAGCTCCCCAAGTATGAGTGTCTAATATTAATTGCCTTGCATTTCGAGATATTTTATCATACAATTCATTGTCTTCAAGTAATTGAATAGCTTTGTTGGCTATTTCTTCATTATTAGTACCTATCAAAAAATGCTTTCCATCTACACCATCTATACCTTGGATGCCTGTCTGAGTAGTTACTGCTGCCATACCAGCACTCATTGCTTCCAAAAGTTTATTCTGTATCCCAGTAGCAGCAAGGTGAGGGTGCAAAAATATTCTACATTCCCGATAATACTTGGCTATATCTGGTACAGAGCTATGTATGATTATATTATCATTTGCAAGTTCATTAATTGATTTTACTGGATTAGAGCCCACCAAGTGAAGTTTGACATTCGGATACTTTTGCCAAATTAAAGGCATTATTTCTTTAGCTGTTTTGATAGCCATCAAAGTATTAGACCATACTGATAATTTGCCTGTAAAAAGCAAATCTCTACGAGTACTATTGTCTAAAGGAGGCGCAAACTGTTCTGTATTTACACCATTAGTTACCAACCTATATTTAGGAGATGGATTCTGCAAACGCATAGCATCAATATCATCATTGGTAACCAATGTAACAGCATCAAAATAATTGACAATATATGGTTCGTATTTCTTTAACTTCATTACTTCCCACCATCTAATTGCCTTTTGAAAAATATTCTTGCTGTTTTTGTAAGAACGTGTCTGGTACAATACTCTGCAGTCTTCCGATATTAGAATTTTTTTTATTTTTTTATCTTTTAAATATTCTGCCGCACGCAAAAAGAAAGCAATACCATAGTCATAACTATTTTGCTCGCATAGCTCATCTATCAACTTCTGGATATTCCTTTTGTAATAAAATGAAACTTCTAATGGATATTTCTTATGAAGCAGAAAAGCACATTTTAAGCCATCTTGTATAGGCTTGACTGGTATAGTATGTACCTCTATACCCAAATCTTCCAAAGGCTTAAAATCACTTTTATCAGGTATGTTGTCGAACGAAATAGCAACTAATGTAACATCGTATTTCTTAGCAAGATGCTTCATCAAATAGTATGATTTAATTTTATCCCCTCCTATTAGGGGATAAGGAAATCTTGAAATTACAAATAAGATCTTTTTTCTATTCAATTTAATTAACTTGCTAATATAAAGATTACAAATTTAATAAATATTTATAAATTAGTTGCCAATATATTTTTATATCTTTTTAGTTAGCAACAAGCAGTATACCATAATTTTAATTAGAATATACTTAATTATTGAATTTATTACTAATTTTTAAGTATTTTTGACCTAATATGCAATATCTAAAAACAATAAATATTAGTTAAATTATATTTAATATACAATGGGTGCTACAAAACAAAGCAAAGAGATAAATAAAAAGTCTATTATTCCAATTATTAAATTCCTATCTATATTTGTTGGCATTATATCTATATATTACATAATAATTGCATTTATTGATAACAATATTTTCCAAACATATTTAGATATTACAGCTTACTTGGGCTCATTTATATTAAATATATTTGGAGAAGCCACTAATGCCAATAATGGGGTAATATCTTCCGCAAATGTGAGTATGGTGCTTGCTTTTGGCTGCGAGGGCACAGAGCCAATAATAATACTAATTGCAGGTATAGTAGCTGTGCCATTATCATTTATCAAAAAGATTATACCGGGGCTTTTATCAATATTCTTATTATATTTCTTGAATTTATTACGAATCGTAGCATTGTATTATATACAGAAAAATTATTCTAACCTTTTCGATACCTATCATACCATTTATTTCCCGATAATTTTTATATTAATATCTTTATTACTAATGGCTTGGAGTATAAGATGGGCATCCAAAAGATAAGAGTTATGTTCAATTTAAAAAATAAGCCAATTACATACTTTGCTACAATGTTTGCAGTATTAGCAGTTATTGCTTTGTTACTAAATAGTATGTTTTTATCTAATTTATATACTAGTTGGATAATAGAAAGAGGCAATAATTATTTTAAAAATAATATAAATAGTCAATATGACTTACAAAGAGAAGTTAATATTACTAGATCGTTATCCAATAATAACGAAATTGTAATCGCAACTACATTTTACGACCATAAGGACAACAATGGCAACTACGTAATTAAAAATATTAATATCAATATAGTAAATGAAGCATTGATACCTATCTTGTTAGTATTGATTATGATACTATCGCTACCATACAATTGGAGACGAAAGCTTAGCTCATCTCTGATAGGTTTTATATTAATTAATTTATATGTTTTTTTTAAATTGTATTGTTTTGCATACGATAATTACTCATCGCCCGATTATACACTTGCCAAACTACCATTTCTGATAGATAAAATAGTATATTATTACAATTATTTTATTTCTTTAAGTGGGTATAGTGTCAATCTTGTAATAGCAGTAATTATTTTTGCTGTATCATCTATTAGAGCAAAAGATATAGAGAAATTAAACGAATATTTCCAAAATTAATATTAACTAAATTAATATTAATTCGTCATAATTGTTATTGTTATTTATATAATAGGTAATTTAAAATGAAAGTACTTAGCTTGACCGCAATTATACTAATGTGTGTAACAAGTATCTTTGCTCAACCAAAGTTAGAGATCAAAGGTGGCACTACCAAAGATTGGGGCAAAGTTTCTCCAAAAGATAGTCCTTTGAAAACCGTAATAGAACTGAAAAATATCGGCAAAGATGTCCTATTGATAAGCCAAGTAAAACCATCTTGTGGATGCACTACCGCACCTCTTAAAAAAAATGAACTACAGCCCGGCGAATCTACCAATGTCGATGTTACATTCAACGTAGGCAGCAATAGTGGGCCTGTGCAGAAGACTATTAATATTGAAACAAACGACCCAAATAGTTCTCATATTAGCTATCTTTTGAAAGCTGAAGTTATCCGCCCACTTATATTCCTCCCTTCTTCATATATGACATTTAATACTATGCAAGTAGGTATGGAAGGCTCAGCTAAAGTTACAGTAAAGAATGCTTCCAAAGAAAATATATCATTGATGGATGTAACCACCGACCCACCAGATATGAAAGTAAATATGAAAGGCAAAAAAGTCTTGAAGCCAAACGAAGAATATGAAATTGAGGTAAAAGTAACCCCAGTAAAAGCTGGACCAATGAATACTAAATTATCATTTAAAACTAGTACTCCCGATATGCCAACCGTTGAAATATACGGATATGGTAGAGTGGCAGAATCACCTATATTT
>JBDHXE010000125.1:0-7309 GCA_039810525.1 Chlorobiota bacterium
CTTAAGATAATCTTTCGATTTACCATATTGAATTAGCTTGTATCCATATCTCTTCTTAGCCCACTCTGCCATATCTAACATCTTTTGGGGAATACCATCACTATATGGAGGCTCAGAGAGAAATTCTACATAATCAATATCCTTTTGGAAGCCATATTTAGTTACAAAATCATTATAATATTTGTAATTATATATACCAGCTATAGTACCAAGTTTATCGAAGCCCTCTACCAACATACCTTGTGGGTCAAAATCGCAAAATCCATGTGGACCTGTAATTGTCTGCATATCCAAACTGATAGCATACTTTTTCACTTCATCAAATAACAATTTAGCAACTTCGTAATTATCAATAGATTCAAACCAACCAAATCTAATATTCTTAGTCCCATACTTTCTATTAGCAGGCAAATTATTGATAGCAACTATTCGCCCAACTATTTTATTGTCTATTAGCGCTACAAATAATTTAGCATCAATTTCCACAAAGGCAGGATTCTTATCTTTGCTAAAAGTTTCAATTTCATCATTAATAATAGGAGGTACAAAATAATTATTACCCTTATAATGCTCTATCTGAAATCTAATAAATCTTTTAATATCATTCTTAGAAGATATCTCTTTAATTACTATATTCATAAAATACTGTTAAATATAAATAAAAGATAAACATTATTTACAATTAATTAATATCGAAAACAATAGAAAGTAAGATCTAAATAAAAATTGTAAAAAAACTTAGATAAAAATCAAATTTCTATCGAATTAATTAATACTATGCAGTAGTAATACTTAAAATATTTTAGGCAACAAGTATTATGTTGCATTTATGAAAAATCAAAATCAATATATAAAAGCAGTATATGAAATATGGAAAATTAAAAATCCACAATTGCCAGAAAATATATACTACAATCAAATTGTTAAAAATGATAATAAAGGATTAAAATTGGGATTATTTATATATGACAGCAAAGCAGAAATTAGAACATTTGACAGATGTTCGGTTAATCCATTAGGAATAATTATCAATCAACAATTATAGTTATTTTTCTTTCAGTTGCTTTTCCAGATCATATAATACAAAGCCGTATTTAGGGTAATATTCCAACGCTTTTTTCATATATTTTCTTGCTATATCAGTGCTATCAAGCAAAATTTCTAATTGAGCCATATACGCATTTGCCTCTGCATAATTAGCCCAATTAATTTTAGTATCACTCTTATATTCAGTGTTATTAAAGATTTTGGATAGAAGTAAACGTGCTTTGGATTTGTCGCCACCATATATAGCTGGAGTGTGCATTAGATGTGTAGCCGCTACCATTAGCACCTTAGGGTTATTAGAGTCAATCTCGTAAGCATTCTCAATATAATTTTTAGCCTTTAGCCCATAATAAAATGCTTTCACTATAGACAATGACGATAATTTACCATAAGATGCAGATATCATAGCCAAAATCTCAGCATCATCTTTAATCTTATTACATTTTAAAAAATCATTGAGACCTAATTCAAATTTAGTAAAAGCCTTA
The DNA here is from genome assembly GCA_039810525.1 of Chlorobiota bacterium. Classification (GTDB taxonomy): domain Bacteria; phylum Bacteroidota; class Ignavibacteria; order Kapaibacteriales; family UBA2268; genus JBDHXE01. The sequence goes on from JBDHXE010000125.1 coordinate 1,536, forward strand.
CTTTTATCATAATTATAGTATATTCTACCCAAACAATAATTACAAATACCTCGATAGTAATTAATAAAAAAAATATCATCATTATTACTACACTCAATATTATCCAATTCAGATACAATTGATTCCAATTTTTTATAATTAAAAGAAAAATAATATTGATCGATAATAGATTTATAATTTAAAACTTCTTTGTTAATATTTAAAGCATTAATAGAAAGAAAGTTAAGCAATAATAAAAGTACTAAGAAATATAAAAATCTAATATTCATATAAAGTTATGATTTTGATACGTCTCAAAAATATGTTAATTTTATGAAATATTTTTGGTAATTTTCAAAAATATTAATTTACAATTTGAAAGGAGTAAATTTTGAAACTATCTTACCGCTCTAAAATTACTTTACTGGCTATATTGACAGTAATAATACCTGTATTCCTGATACAAATAATGTCAGTATTATTGCAAAATAGAATTGCAAATTCAGCAGGTAGAGAGCTATTAAACGTAGCTGAAGATAATATAACTCAAATCACCAAAGATATATATTCTATTTGCCAAGCTGCCGATGAAATGATGAAAGTAAGAAATGATGTTTCCGTAAAATTACTAAGAGAGAAAATAATGGAGCGTGGCGGCGCAAGTATTTCTACTGAAATGGTGAATTGGCAAGCTAAAAATCAATTTACTAATCAAGTATCTACCATCACAATACCAAAACTACTAATAGGTGGGGTATGGCTTGGTCAGAACAGCGATATGAATATACCTACACCAATAGTTGATAAAGTAAGAGAAATATCAGGCGGTACAGTTACCATATTCCAAAGAATAGATAACGAAGGTAATATGATTAGAATTGCTACTACCGTTCCCAACGACAATAATAATAGAGCTATTGGTACATTTATTCCAGCCAAAGACTCCAACAACGTTGTAAATCCTGTAATTAGCAAAGTATTAAGCGGCCAGAGATACGAAGGTATTGCATTTGTAGTAAACGATTGGTACGATACTATATATGAGCCATTAAAAGATAAAAATGGAAATATAATAGGAATGCTATATGGTGGGGAAAGAATCAATTCTATTAAATCTTTAAAAAATGCCATAATGAATATAAAAGTAGGGCAGAACGGTTACACATTTGTATTAGGAACTATTCCACCACACAAAGGGACATATATAATATCTCACAAAGGTACTCGCGATGGAGATAATATTTATAACGAAACTACAAACTCAGGTGTTAGAATAGCTCAAAAAATGTTAGATGATGGTATGAAATTAGAAGGTAATGATACTAAAATATTTAGATATACTTGGAAAAACCCCGGAGATACAGTATTTAAAGACAAAATAGCATCTATATCTTATTACGAACCTTGGGGGTGGATAATTGGAGCTAGTACTTACGAAGACGATTATTTAGAAACTAAAAATAAAGTGCAAGAGATAATACAAGACCTCCAATTTAAATTAATACTTGGCGTAGGTTTTACACTTATACTTGTCTTAATTATAGCTACTATAATATCACGAAAGATGGCTCAGCCACTTAATTTTATTGCCGAAGTAGCTTTCAAAATCTCAGATGGATATCTGGGCGAGTCTAAACTAATGATACAAAATTATAAGTCTAAAAATAAATTAGTAAATATAAAAGATAATGTTAAAGATGAATCAATTCGATTAATGCTATCTTTTGAAAAGATGATATTAAAATTAGAGGATTTGATTAGAAAAGTACAATCCTCAGGTATTACTGTTACTCAAACTGTTACCCAAATCAACGCTTCTGCCAAACAATTAGAAGGCACCATATCCGAGCAAGCATCACTATCAAGCCAAGTAAGCGCTTCGAGCTTAACTATTGCCGAAACTTCACAAAAAATAGCTGACAAAACAGAAGATTTGAACCAAATGGCTTTAGATACTAACGAAATTGCAAGAGGAGGTTTGATTAAATTAGAGGATATGAAATATAGCCTCGATAATATGGTGAGCTCAAGTTCGGGAATTTATGAAAAATTAGATATTATCAAGAAAAGAACTAATAATATTAATAATATTGTAACAGCAATTACAAAAGTTGCCAATCAGACCAACTTGCTCTCATTAAATGCTTCTATTGAAGCAGAGCGTGCAGGAGAAGCTGGAGGTGGATTCGCAATAGTTGCCCGAGAAATTAGAAGATTGGCAGATCAAACATCTATTGCCGCATTAGATATTGAAAAATTAATCGAAGAAATGCAAAAAGCCGTTAGCGAAGGTACTGAGTTTATTATTTCTTATACAGACGAAAACAAAAATAGCGTACTAAAAGTTACAATGATAATACAAGAAATTAAAGACTTGATTCAAAGAATAGGAGATTTGCCACAAGAAGTTGGTGAACTGAAATTAGGTATGGATTCCCAATCTGAAAGTGCTACTCAAATTAGTAATTCGATGGGACAATTAACTAATGCTACTCAGCAAACAAGAGACTCAATATTTGGATTTAATGATGCTGCACGTTCACTTAAAATTGCAATTGAAAACCTATCTATTGAAATACAAAAATTTCATATTCAGGAGAATAATTAATTGACCCTGCTACCCTTTGATATAGAAAATAATTGTTATGCACTCGAAATAAATGATATTATTGAAATTATTCCTTTGGTAAAAATTGAAGATATTATATATGCTAATAAATACCTAAGCGGTTTGATAAATTATCGTGGGCAATTAATCCCTATTATTGATTTGAAGTATTTCTTGTTCCAGAAAAAATCTAAATTCCTATTGAGTACACGTATTATTATTTATTGCCATTTGCTACAAACAATTGGAATTATTATTGAAGATTTGACCGATACTATAGAATTGGACAGCAGGCAACTAATTAGCGATTCTGAAAAATTGAGCGGAAGCAATTATATCAAAGCATACTATGTAGATGAAGAAAAAACTACCAAAATAATAAATGTTGCTAATATTATCAATACTATATATAATAATAAATGACAAATACTTATAGAAATATTATCCAGCTAATAGTAGATGAAATGGGGTTAGACCCAAATTCATTAGGCGACATATCTATCAAGACTTGTATTAAAAGTTTATTAAATAGTATGGATAATATATCCGAAGATGAACTATACAAAGAGCTTTTGACTGATCATTCAATAATGACAAAATTAATTGAAGAAATCAAAGTTCCCGAAACTTGGTTTTTTAGAGAAAATGAAGCATTTAGATATTTGGAAAAATATGCAATAGAATTTTTATCTAAAAACAAATACTCCAAACTAAATATTTTATCGGCACCTTGCTCATCTGGCGAAGAGCCGTATTCGATAGCCATTACATTACATAATTTGGGATTTACTAATGAGCAATATAGAATTTGCGCTGTAGATATATCTAATGCCAATATCGAAAAAGCTAAAAATGGAATATTTACTAAATCATCTGTAAGAAATTTAGACAAAAATGAGATTGATAAGTATTTTGTAAATGAAAATAATAAATATATACTTAAAAATAATATCAAAAATAGCAATATAGAATTTAGAAGCTTGAATCTTATAAAAGAATTACATAAATTCAAAAATGAAGAATTTGACGTTATATTTTTTAAAAACCTTTTAATATACTTGAATGAAAAATCAAGGCAATATGTACTATCACATATTAAAAGAATATTAAAAAAAGATGGTATCTTATTCGTAGGCGTAAGCGAGCTTAATTTTTTCATTAATAATAATTTCGAAGCGATCAATCACAATCTTGCATTTGCTTGTAAACCCAAGCAAAAGATAATAGAGCAAAAGAAAATAATCAAAAAAAATATTGAATATACTTCTAAGTCAATTAGCAAAATTGCACATAGTAAATCTATATCTAATCAAATATTGAATAATACACCTATATTAGAAAGATACAATGAGATAAAAATAAGCAATATTAAAAAAATGATGGATTTGGGGAACTATATAGAAGCAGAAAAAGAAATAGATGAATATATAAAAAGGAATATGAATAATTTTGAACTATATTTCAACAAAGGTTTAATTAAATATGTAAATAGATTGTACGATTTAGCCAAAGAATTTTTCTTGAAAAGTATTTATTTAGAGCCTAATAATTATGATGCCTTGATATACTTGAGTCTAATCGAAAAAGAACTCGGAGCTAATGATAGAGCAGAAATGTATAGACTAAGAGCTGAAAAAGTATTCAAAAGGGTGCAAAAGTGAATAAAGATGAAATAGAAAGAGAAATTGCCGAAAAAGGAGATAATTGCTGGGACAATATAGGAGTCTTTGGTAATATTACTTGCGAGCTTTTAGAGGCATACGAACATTGCCATAATTGCCCAATATACCTCTTTGCTGGGAGAAGACTCTTCAAAAAAGAAGCCGATGAAGCTCTCATTGAAGACTGGACTAAAATCTATTCACTCGAAAAAGAAACTGACTTACAAAATAAACGATCGGTAGTATTGTTTAGAATACAAAATGAATGGTTTGCTATAGATACTGGATTGTTCCAAGAAGCTGTAGTAAACAAAATGATCCATATTATACCGGGGCGAAGCAATAAATACTTATATGGAATAGTCAATGTAAACGGAGAGTTATATTTAACGATTGCTATGGAAAGTTTAGTAGGATTAGATCGCAAATTTGATATGGAATTAAATTCCAAACAATTATTAGTACTCAATATAGATAATCAAAAATATTGCTTTCCTATTGATGAATTTGACTCAGTAAAAAATATTAAACTAAGTGATTTGGAAGAAATTCCACAGACTATCTCCAAAATAGAAAATAATATAATTGATAATGTATTTAAAACAACTCATAAAAGTAAAATTAATAATGAATCTCATACTATCGAAATAGTAGCTTCTATTATAAATAATCAAAAATTAATTAGTTCGCTTAATAGGAATTTAGTTTGGTAAATAACAACAAACATATTGACTTCTCAATGCTGGAGCTATTCAAAATAGAGCTTGATAATAATACTCATATTCTTGAGAAAGGGCTAATTGATTTAGAAAACCAAGGTAGCAATACTGATGTAGAATCGTTAATGAGGGCAGCGCATTCATTAAAAGGAGCTGCTAGAATCGTGGGGTTGCAAAAAGCCGTAGAACTATCACACTCTATGGAAGATCTATTAGAAAAAGCACTAAAAAAGAATTATCACTTAAATAATACCGATATCGAAAACTTACTCGAAGGGAATGATATTTTTCTTGATCTTCTAAAATATGATTATACAGAAATACCAGAGCAAATTGACATTAAGCAGAATAATATAGATAGTATTATCGAAAAATTAAATCACTCAATGACCTACCATGATAATAATAAAACTCAAGTAAATGGGAAACCAAAAACTAAACCAATTATCAATAAAGAAGATGTAGCTAACCTTAAAATAGAAAAATCTGACACAATAATGATAGAATTATTTGTGAAAGAGCTAAATAGCGATCTCCAAGAATTAGAGAAATTTTACAATTTATACATTGATTCCCAAAATACTGACCATCTTAATAATATGCTACAATCAGTTCACGCTCTCAAAGGAGCTTCACGAATTATTAAAATGGAGCCTTTAAATATTCTTAATACCAAATTAGAAGAATGCCTTATTAAATTCATAGATAAAAACGAATTTATTAATTTTGATATATCCTATATACTGCAATTATACCAAAATGCTTTGAATCAAGATATAGACACTATTTACGATTACTTCTATTCTA
>JBDHXE010000126.1:0-7157 GCA_039810525.1 Chlorobiota bacterium
AAATTCAAATTCTTTAAAAAATTTTTAAGAAACCCAAATAATTATGATACACAGAAACCAGGATTGGATATAATAGAATCTTTGGTAGAATATAGCATTGATAATCACAAATTCACCGAAGCCTTAGAGTTCTGCAATATTTGGGTAGAATATTTGCCTACATCTTTGGAGCCAAAGATAAAAAAAGCCTTAGTATTGCACAATCTGAAGAAGACTAATCAAGCAGAAGAAATAATAAATGAAGTATTAGAGATAAGTCCCAACGAATACGAAGCGCTAATACTAAAAGCTTCAATATTAGATACCAAAGGTAATTATAATGAAGCACTCAATATCATCAATTTTATGATTAGCGAATTTGGCGAAAATGATGATATTCAATTCCAAAAAGCAATATTGTTGCAATCCGCCGGGCAATACGACGATGCTATCAAACTTTTTATATTCTTGTTGAGTTCTGAAATAGCTTCATACGATATTAATTTCGAATTAGCATTTACGTATAATCTCAAAGGCGAGTTCAGAAAAGCAATAGAAATATACAATGATATACTACAAGAATACCCTTACGACGAAAATGTATGGTACAACTTAGGAGTAACCTACAATTCCTTAGGCAAATACTACAAGTCTATTGAATGTTACAACTATTCACTTACTATAGACAAGAGAAATTTCTCTGCTATTTTCAACAAAGGCAATTCATATTTATCACTTGGTAGGATTACTCGCGCTATAGAATGCTATACAGAAGCTCTTAAATTAGAGCCTAATGATTTCGATGCAGTATTTACTTTAGCTACAGCTTATAGCGACAATCAACAATATCTCTCAGCAATAGAATATTTTACTAAATCGTTAGCACTTAATCCCAAACATTACCAATCACTGATAGGTAGAGCTCTAAGCTACGAATCTATAGACAATATGGCTAAGGCATTAAACGATTACCTTACAGCTTATAATATTTCAAATCGCGATCCAGAGCTATTATTTGCTCTATCAGAAGTATATTATAATCTAAACGACCTTAATAAATCAATAAAAATGTTGGAGCAAATTACAGATCAAAATCCCAACAATATAGAATTGCTCTATGAGGTAATAATAGCAATATATGATTATGGTTTTGAAGAAAAAGCATTATCATTAATACAGCGATTGGAGAGATTAGATTATTTCAATTACGAAGTACATTATTTAAAAGCAATGATATTAGCCTCGATAGAACAATACAAAAGGGCTGCACTATCGTTAGCCAAATCAATTCAATTGAATAATGAAGTAATTAATAAATATAAAAGCGATTTTATGGAATTAGTGACCAATTATGATGTTTTTGACAATATGGTTAAACTATATCTCTCAAAAATTAAGAATTTAAATATCCATAAAGAAGCATAATCCATACTTATTCTCTCTTAAACTTTTGAAAAGAGTGATACGTCCAACGTATTAGTATAGGAGTTTACGGTTAAATAAATGAATATTAAAAAATTGTTTATAATTATATTAATTATAATATTAAATGTTAGTGCATACGCACAATTTGGTAAAAATAAAGTTCAATATCAAAAATTTGATTGGAAATATATACAATCACCCAACTTTGATATATACTACGACAATGGAACAAAATACTTAGCAGAATATACCGCATTTTCGGCAGAAAAAGCACTAATCTCTATCCAAAATACATTAAATTTTAAGATAAACAAAAGAATCCCAATAGTAGTCTACAATACTCATAATGAATTTCAACAGACCAATGTAGTATCCAGCTATATGAGCGAGGGTATAGGTGGAGTTACGGAATTGTTCAAGAACAGAATTGTACTTCCTTTTCAGGGAGATTACAGTCAGTTCGATCATGTAATTCATCACGAATTAGTGCATGGTGTGCTCAATGAAATGTTCTATGGCGGCACTTTCCAATCAGCACTTGCTTCTAATTCTACATTTACATTACCTCTTTGGATGAACGAAGGATTTGCAGAATGGCAAAGTATTGGAGGGATGAATACCGAAACAGATATGTTTATGAGAGATTTAGTAATTAGTGAGAATTTGCCGAGCTTAGATAGATTAAATGGATACTTAGCATATAGGGGAGGGCAAACATTTTATTGGTATGTAGATCAAACTTATGGCAAAGGTAAAGTTGGTGATCTATTAAATCAGTTAAAAATATATCGCAATATAGATTTAGCATTCAAAAATACATTTCAAATGTCTTTCGAAGATTTCTCTGAAAAATGGCAACGAGATTTAAAAAAATATTTTAGCCCCGATCTAGCAAAGTACGAAAATCCTAAAGATTATGCTACTCAAGTAACTGATTATATGAAAGATAGGACTTATTATAATACATCACCTGCTATATCGCCTGATGGAAAAAAAATGGCTTATATATCTGCACCGGGAGGTGTATTCGGGCTGTTTATTAAGAAATTAGATGAAAAAGGTGAGGGCGAAGAGTTGGTAAGTTCATCACGATCGCAAGATTTTGAAGACTTAAATATGCTCACACCCGGTATTTCATGGTCACCAGATGGCCATAATATAGCTGTTTCTGCTAAAAGTGGAGGAGAAGATGCTGTATTTATAATTAATGCTTCGAATGGAGATTATGATAAATTAGGTTTTAATATGAGATCCATTACCTCTGTAGCTTGGTCTCCAGATAGTACTCGTCTAGCTATTATTGGAATACAAGGATCAAAAAGTGATATATATATATATGATTTACCAAGTAAAAAATTAGTAAATATTACTAATGATATTTTCTCAGAAAAACATCTTATATGGTCTAATGATTCAAAAGATATTTATTTTATATCAGACAGATCTAATTATATTAATGAAAAGTATAATACAGATAATTTTAAAATGTGGACATACAATCCATATCAAAGTGATATTTATCGCGTTAATATAAAAGATTTTACAATGTCTAGAATCACCTTCGATGGAGATAACAACAAAACCTCACTTGCGATTAGTAAAAATAATAGCGAATTATTATATGTATCTGATAAAAATGGTATCAGCAATATATATAAATTAGATTTAAATAACAATATTATAAAACCTATTACAAATTCTCTCACTGGAATTACACAAATTTCTCTATCTAGAGATGACTCCAAATTACTTTTTACCACCCAAGCAGATGGTGGATATGATATTTATATGCTCCGATTTCCACTAGAGAGAAAGTTAAATATTGACGAATTACCATTGACAAATCTCAAAATCAAAGAATTAGAACAAAATAGAATAGCCGAGACACTAAACAAAAAACTTTCAATACCTGATACTACTAAAGCTAAAGATAGTGATGAGCTAATAAGCTATGGAGGTTTTGATGTAGATTTCTCATCTCAGAAATTAGTTCAGCCAAACAGTGATGTCCAGAAATCTTATGATAATAGCCCTTCTGCAGAGATGGATACTAACCAAGTATTTCAAGAATATGATTACAAAGTTACTTTTTCACCTGATATTATAGCAGCCAATCCGGGCTATAGTACATTCTATGGCGTACAAGGCATATCTCAAATGATGTTTAGTGATGTAATGGGAGATCACCAAATTATTGTACAAGCTAATATATTAATAGACTTACGTAATAGTCAGTTTTTCGTAGCCTACAATTATTTACCCAATATTATTGATTATCAATTTTCAGCTTATCATACTTCTGCTTTTGTTTTAGGTTATGATAATTACTATTATAGATTCAGAAATTTTGGTGCTGGTTTTACTGCTTCTTATCCTTTTAATCTTTTTAATAGATTAGAGTTCAATTTCAATAGTATGTTTCTTACAAAAGAAAATGTTGATGAACCTCAACTTGAAAGTATTAGTAGATTTCTATTACTCCCTAATTTAAGATATGTGCATGACAATACATTATGGGGATATTATGGACCCCGAGAAGGTAGTAGATATTATTTTGGAATTTCTGGCTCACCGAAAATAGGTAACGAAGGCTCCGGATTTGCTACTTTTTCAACAGATTTACGACAATATTTTGCTTTAGGACCTTACTTCTCATTAGCATTTAGAGGTGCGGGTGCAATAAGTGTTGGCACTGAACCACAAAAGTTTTTCTTAGGTGGTACAGATAATTGGATTAATCGTAGATTCAATAGTGGAAGATTACCATTTAACGATCCAGTAGATTTCGCATTAATGTCCTTTGAGATGCCATTAAGAGGTTGGGCCGTAAGCGATGTGCAAGGCGATAAATTTTTCCTTGTAAATGCAGAATTTAGGTTCCCATTACTTACAGCCTTAGTAGCTGGACCTTTGCCTATTTTAATACAAGGTATTAATGGTGCCATTTTCTTTGATATGGGTGGTGCATGGTATGATGAATTTAATACCAAATATACATTACCCAACGGTAGTGAGTACCCAGCAAATTTGTTAATGAGTACAGGACTAGGAATTAGAAGCTATTTATTAGGTTTGCCGTTCAAAATAGACGTAGCTTGGAGAAATGAAATTTCTGGTTGGTCAGAACCATATTGGCTATTTTCACTTGGATTTGACTTCTAAACCCAAAAACGTACAATAGATACTATAGAATTAATTATAATACAGATAATAATTAATTCTATAGTTTAGATTTAAGCGACATTATTCTTTTATAACTTTCATCAATTCTTTCTCTTTTGATTTTACCCGAGCTTATCAAATTTTTGACTATATTAATTGCATTTTGAGCAATATTTTCATCATAAATTAGATTATTAGCAAAAATCAAAATATCTACACCAGCATTTATAGAATGTTCTATTGCACTTTCTAACCCATAATTTAATGTAATTGCACCCATATTCATATCATCAGATACTATCACCCCTTTATAATTTAATTGATTTCTTAATATACCAGTAATAGTGTTATAACTTAATGTAGCTGGGAAATCTGGGTCCAAATTAGAATTGAAAATATGTGCAGTCATTATCATACCATCAAAATTATTATTGATGATTTGCTTATAAGGCTCTAATTCTATACTATTCCATGTCTGGGTAACATCAGTTAAACCTAAGTGAGAATCTGAAGATGAAGAACCATGGCCGGGAAAATGTTTCAATACTGGTAATATTCCATATTCATTGAACTGATGAGTCAATATTTGAGAATGCTTAACTACTATATTTGGGTCAGATGAAAATGAACGCTCTATCTTGCCTATTACTGGATTTTCTGGATTAATATTTAAATCCACTACTGGAGCAAAGTTTACATTAAAGCCCAAACTCTTCAATAATATTGCTGTTTGATTAGCATAATACATAGTACTATCAGTATTATCGAGATCTCCTAAATATTGTTGTGATACATTATATGGGAATCCATACTTTTGTTTGAGTCTTGCTACATAACCACCTTCTTGATCTACACAAACAAACAACTTATTCGGAGTAAATGCCTTCAATGAACTAATTAATTGCTTTACTTGCTGTGGAGATTCAACATTTCTAACAGGTGAGTTTAATGCAACATCTTTATCGAATAATATAACGCCACCTATTCTACCACTTTTAATATCTTTAGCTATAGTTGTATTAGGATCAATTGATAAACCTCTGAATCCAATTATTAGCATTTGGCCAATCTTTTCATCTAACGAAGGTTCTACATTAACTGGATTATTATCTGAACATGAATATAAAACAATAGAAAACACTACTACTGCTAATATTTTTTTGAACATTATAACACCTGATAAAACTCAAAGTAACGATTGCATAATTTATGTATTTTAATAGTATGTTCATAACTAATTTAATAAAGCCATTGTTCATAATAATATCCTTAGTTATTTATTCCTTAATGATTATAATACCAATTTTTGATTTGAATATAATTCTCCAATTTATTAGTACATTTGTATTAAATTTAAATTGTGTTAGATGAAAAAAAAATTTCTATTAATATTATTTTGTAAAATTATACTTTGCCACACTTACTTATTTTCACTAGAAAATAACAAATCTATTGATACAGCAAACAAATCAATAGATTTTATTATACCTATGTATGAGCATTCTTCTGTATTTTTGCTTGGGCAATCAAATAATGAGGTTATCAAAAAGGGTACATTTTCTGATATCAATTACTCATCCTATAAAGAAATATTTGAAAAAAAATTACCAGTCAATATTCTTTCACAAGGCTCATTCGATTATTATAGCTCATTTATATCTATGGGAGCTTTACCTACCTCTAATTCATATCAATTTAATAACAGAACTTCCAATTACTTAGATTTTCCTTCATACAATCTATCAACTATATCACCAGAATTTGCAGAAAAATTAGAATTTATGATAGGCAGCGATGCTATTATTTTTGGTGATAATAGCAATGGCTCATTAATTAATGTTCAAGAGATTAGGTACAATACAGCTAAACCATATACCAGACTATGGTTTAATCAAGGTGGCTATGAGTACCTTGCTGCTGATGGAGTATTTTCTCAAAATTTTGCACCAAATTGGAATTTTACTTTTGGATTTAGAAATTCTAATAACGATGGACAATTTAATGATACTTGGACCAATCTTTGGTCTGTAAGAGGTATATTAAGATATAATCCTAATAATTATAGCAGTGTCTCATTAGTTCATAATTACACTAATTATGGAATTGGTACTGGGGGAGGAGTCAATTATGACTCTGTATCTGATATTTATGAAAATATTACAGCATACTCATTCTACCCCGGGCTTAATGAGAGAGAATTTAGGCATGATTTAACTCTAACATATACTAACAAATTTGATTCTTTATCGATCCAAGCGATACAATTTAGCACCTATCTTAGCCGTTCTCAGTGGGATAGATATCAAGGTAATAATTTTAGATTCAATAGTACAGATACAAATTCTAATATTTTCTCATATACTAATATATTGTATGGTTTCAATTTTTCGTATGAATTGGAATTCCTTAAAAATAATTATATCAAAATTGGTAGTGAATTGAATTACTTCTCATTTGATAGTACTTATTTGTATAATACTTATAATAATTTGCAAACAGCTCTTTTTGGGCACGTTAGATTGAATTTTGCAGATAATATATTTATGAGTGGAGGTGCAAGACTAATTCACAAATTTAATAAAATTGCGCTT
>JBDHXE010000127.1:0-7151 GCA_039810525.1 Chlorobiota bacterium
GATACTGAGGATTTATTGTTGGCAGATATTAAACCAGATTCTGTAGTATGGATGAGTCATGGAGATTCTCTAACAAAATTACCAGATGGCTTCCAAACGATAGCTCATACTGATAATGCTCCTATTTGTGTAATTAGAAATATAGACAAAAGGATATGGGGTGTGCAGTTTCATCCAGAGGTACATCATACTGAAGAGGGTATCAAAATTCTTGAAAATTTCGTAAGAAAGATATGTAATTGCACTAGTAATTGGACTACACATTCTTTTATAGAACAGCAAGTAGAGAAAATAAGAAGAGAGGTTGGCAATAGTGAAGTTATTTGTGCTTTGTCTGGAGGTGTAGATTCTACTGTATTAGCTGTATTGCTACACAAAGCTATTGGCAATCAATTGAAATGTATCCATATAGATACTGGTCTTATGCGATGGAATGAAAGCAATAAATTGATGAAGCTATTTGAAGATAATTTCAATATGAAAATTGAATTGATAGATGGCTCGGAGACATTTTTGTCGCGATTAGATGGAGTAAGCGACCCAGAGCAAAAACGAAAAATAATTGGAAAAGCTTTTATTGATTTGTTTGAGGTAGCAGCAAAGAACCATAATCAAGCTAAGTGGTTGGCTCAGGGTACCTTGTATCCTGATGTAATAGAATCGGTATCTGTAAAGGGACCGTCAGTGGTAATTAAATCACATCATAATGTAGGTGGACTGCCAGAGAAGATGGGTTTAAAGCTATTGGAGCCTTTTAGAGAGCTGTTTAAAGATGAGGTAAGAGCGGTTGGTAGAGAGCTTAATGTGCCAGATTGGTTTGTAAATCGCCACCCATTTCCAGGTCCGGGTCTTGGCATTAGAGTGCTGGGAGAGATCACTAAGGATAAGGTAAAGGTATTACAGAGAGCTGATGCTATATATATAGAAGAGATAAGAGCTGCTGGATTGTATGATGAGATATGGCAAGCGTTTGCAGTATTGCTGCCTGTATATTCTGTAGGAGTGATGGGAGATGAGCGTACATACGAAAATACTTGTGCTCTTAGAGCTGTTACAAGTGTAGATGGTATGACTGCTGATTGGTACCATTTGCCTTACGATCTACTTGCCAAAATCAGCAATAGGATAATTAATGAGGTAAGAGGTATTAATCGAGTAGTATATGATATTACAAGTAAACCTCCTGGTACAATAGAGTGGGAATAGTGATGTTTTTAATTTCTAATATGATAAAACATTATAATTTCGTTTCGTCAATTTAATATTAATGATTATATTGGCACAATGGCAAAAAGTAAAACTGGCATAGAATTGAGCGATAGAGAACGTGAGATATTGCAGAGAATTGTTCATCTGTATATATTGAATGGTAATCCTATTGGGTCGAGGTATTTGTCGAAAATAATACAAGACGAGATGAAGCTATCACCCGCTACTTTGCGAAATGTAATGTCTGACCTCGAAGATATGCATTTTATTACTCACCCACATACTTCGGCTGGTAGAATTCCAACTGATAGAGGTTATAGATTCTATGTAGATAATTTATCTAATTATGAGCGTTTGGACAAATCAGAATTGGATAAAATACAGAATAATCTTCTAAACATACCTCAGGAATATGCTTATCATAATGCTTCTAAATTGCTTGGAGCCTTGTCGCAATATTTAAGTATAATAGAACTACCTTCTTTGAAAACATATATAATATACAAGGTAGGTATAATTCAATTAAGTTCTAATAAGGTTCTGATTGTTTTGGAATTAGAATCTGATTTTCTGAAGACAATTACCCTTGAAATAGGCTTTGAATTAAATTCTACTGAATTGTCTGCTATCACTAATATAATAAATGAGAAAATTGCAGGCAAAACTGTTGCTTATATAAGAGATAACTTTAGTAAGATATTTAACAAGAGCGAGTTTGAAGATAATCCATTAATAAGATTGTTTACCGATTCTGTTGATAAGATATTTGACAACCCTAAGTCAGAGCAACGGTTGATGATAGCAGGTACACGTAATTTGCTAAATCATCCTGAGTTTGAAGATATGAATAGGATTAGAACTATTATAGAATTGGTAGAGAGCGAAGAGATAATCGTGCATATTCTTGATAAAATAGATGATATAGCCAATAATGATAACAAGAATGTATTTATTGGGTCAGAATTGGACTATGATATGTTAGATGACTATTCTTTTATACGCTCTTCATTTAAGATAGGTGCATCGAGTGGCTCTATAGGTATTATTGGTCCTAAAAGGATGAATTATTCTAAGATGATATCACTAGTAAATATATTTTCGGATATTTTGTCGGACAAGAGTTGAGATATTAAGATAATCTCAAATTTTTTGGGTATTTGTTTAGGTAGAATATGCTAATTAAGTAGCATAGAGCACTTGCTGTAAATATAAGTTAGATATAAATCTATTCATTATTTGTATTATTCTTCTGCTTTTCATTAATCATAAAAATTATAAATATTTGCAAGAAACTAAGACAAATATATATAATATATCCAATAAAATCAAGCTAAATAATTATCTATTTCATTTTAAGTAATATGCATAAGTACTTTTTCAGAGTGAAATAGATTAATACAAATATTTATAATTTTAAAATATAGTTTACATTATTTATGAAAATGTGTTAGTTTTGTAGAAGTATCATCTTATAACATTGAGTAATGGCAATATTAACTTATACTGAACAAGGATTAATTGAAAAATTTTTAAAAATGGGAAATGGTTATGTAATGAATTTTTCAAACTCGACTTTTCAAAAATTTATTGAGCAATCTGTTGGTCTTGATATTAACAATGAAAAATATTATAATGCATCAAATTCAAAAGCTAACCGCCTAAGAAAATTTATTGAAGTTGAATCTAATTATACATTTGGTCAATTGCTTGAATCATTCTGTAATTATTGGTTTTCAAAAGTTAAAACAAAAGAAATTGATCCAGGTAATGATGAATACCTATTTGATGAATGTTTAAAAATTGCAGAAAGGTTAAAAAAAGAAAATGCAGTCGATGATCTAGGTGTTTTGCAATTTAATATTGATGATGATAGAAACGTTAAAATGATTAAAGAAGAAATTAAGAGGCTCCTTGAGGAAAATAAGCCTGAAGTAGCTTTAGATAGACTTCATACATTGACTTTTCGAATTTTACGAGAACTTTGTAATAATCACGATATTTCTTACGAAGACAATAATTCTTTAAACGCAATTTATGGGAAATATAAAAAATTTTTGGATGGTAAAAATTATATTGAGTCGAATATGGCTAAAGTTATTATGAAATATTCCATAAATGTAATCGAAGCATTTAATGATATTAGAAATAACAAGAGTTTAGCACATGACAATACAATATTAAATTATGAAGAAAGTATTTTGATTTTAAATAATATTTTTAATACTATCAAATTCATTCAAACTATTGAAAATAAAATAAAAAGTATTAAGGATTTAGAACAATTAGATTCAATTGATTTGCCATTTTAACCCCATATACTATCAATTATAAAATTCCTAAAACATCCTCCCCACCCCCACCTCACCCCCCCCAATACCTCTATAGTTCTTTTCTATAACTTTTGATTATCAAGCCCTTTTTCGTAATATTCGTAAATTTTTAGAATTACAGCTTTGGCATCCTCGCTTGTAAGGTGATCGCCCATAGGTAAACTAATTAATTCTTTGTCCCATTTAGTTGCATTCATATAAGAGCAGTCTTGCTTAATATATTGATAAGCAGGCTGATTAGGTAGAGCTATAGGATAATGAATACCCGTCTGAATTTCATTATCATTTAGATATTTTATTAAATTATCTCTATTTTGTGCTCTAATTGGGTAAATATGAAATACATTGTAAGCCCATTCTTCAGTAACGGGCAATATAATTTCATTACAATCAGATAAATGATTACTATAAAAAGAAGCTGCTATATTACGAATTTCGTTCCATTTATCAAGATGATTGAGCTTTACAGAAAGTATAGCTGCATTTATACCATCTAAACGAGAATTACGCCCCTCTAATAAATGCAAGTATTTAGTATTACTGCCGTGATTGGCTATCATACGGCATTTGTCGGCTAATTGCTGATTGTCGGTAGTAATAGCACCACCATCTCCAAAAGCACCAAGATTCTTACCGGGATAAAAACTATAGGTTGCAATATCGCCAAATGTACCTACATTGCGCCCCTTATACTTAGCACCATGAGCTTGCGAACAGTCTTCGATAATTTTTAAATTATTTGATTTTGCAATTTCGATTATTTCATCCATATTGCAAGGATGCCCATATAGATGCACTACCATTATAGCACTGACATTAGAGCTAATTTGTTTTTTCAAATCTTCAATATCTATAGTATAATTATGGCTATTGTCACAAAATCTAACTTTGTAACCCATATTAGTAACAGCTTCGGAAGAAGCAATAAAAGTATTAGCTGGAACAATAATTTCACTATTAGCAGGCAAATCGAGAGATTTTATAGCAATTTCGAGTGCATCTGTGCCATTTGCTACACTGACACAGAACTTATTTCCAGAATAATTAGCAAATTTCTCTTCGAAAATAGAGACATATCTACCCCCTACAAAAGCAGATTCTCTAATCACATTCTTAATAGCTTTGTCTATCTCTTGCCTGATACTTTGATATTGTTTGTTTAGATTTAGAAATTTAACCATTAGGATAATTGCAACAATAAATAATTACAAACATAAATGTAATTAATCATATTATCAAAAAATAAGCAATGAGCCTAAGCTTATTATATAAAATATCACAATAAAGTATAGTAAAAATTAATTATAAACAACTATACACCCCCCATTCCCCAAACTACATAGATATCGGCTTATGCTACCAGATTGCTCATATCTTCTATTTCATCTTCGCCCAATATCTTGCTCAAATCTAGCAGGATAAGCATTCTAGCCTCCAATTTGCCTATCGAGGTAATAAATTGAGAATCTATACCTGATACCATTTTGGGTGGCTCTTCGGTAATTGCTTTATTTATTCTTAGCACTTCATTTACCTTATCTACTATAAATCCAATAGTTTGTGTGTTCAATTCCACTATCATTATACGGGTATTATGATCTGATGCTTTTTGATTCAAACCTAATTTCTTCCTTAGATCAATGATAGGGATTACTTGGTTTCTTAGATTAATAATACCTTCTACAAACTGAGGAGCATTGGGAATTTTAGTGATTTGAGTCATTTTGTTTATTTCTTTTACTTTTAGTATATCTACACCAAATTCTTCGTCTCCTATATTGAAATTGACAAGCTGTATTATATCTGTATTCCCAGATGTATACGAAACACTTTTATCTAATTCATTTTTCATTTCTATTTCCTCATTAATTTTGAGATGCAAACTACGAAATAATTATTATAAAACAAAATATATCAACAGATTAAAATATAAAATGGGGCATATTTTATAAAAAATAATATGCCCCATAAATTATACATTTTATTTAAATTAATTATATACGTACACTAACGCCAAAATTGAAAGTTCTACCTTCTTCTGGAATACCGATTTCTGACAATCTATATACATCAAATATATTATTTACCCTAGTAAACACTTCAAGAGTTCCTAAGTTAAACCCTGTAATTAATATAGAAGCACGTATATTAAATTCAGCAGTACTACCTACTTCATTATAAATCTTCTTTTGTAGATCCACTGTTTCCCATTGCCTTCCTATCCAGCTCATTTCGCCAGCTAAATCTATATTGTATGGGAATTGATAGACTGCAGTCAATCCACACAATAGTTCTGGCTTGTTGTCAAAACGATCAACATCTACACCTTCCAATTCTCCATTCATAAACATATAAGTAAAATTACCAAATATATACAAAGATGATAGTGGATATAATTTAAACGAGGCATCTACACCATATATATTAGCAGTACCAGCATTCATTCTCATACTTCTTTTAAGAGAATCCTGAGCAGCAGTTAATTTGATATTAGTCAACATATCTGTATAATTATTAGAGAAAAGTGAAATTCTAAGATGATAATTATCCGAATTAATATAAGTACCAATCTCACTCAATACACCGCTTTCGGGCTTCAAATCAGGATTAATCTTTTGCTTATTAAGAGCAGCCGAATACAATTCTCTTAGTGCAGCAAAACGAGTTCTTCTACTTACATTAGCAAACAAGCCAAAATTATCATTTAAAGCATAATTAAGATTCAAAAATGCAGCATAATCTGAGGAATTAGTACCCTCCGCCTCAACAAAAACACCTGTTTTTGGAGTTTCGTTCATATCATAACCTATACCTGCATTCACATTCAAATTATCAAAACTACCATTATAATCTATACCAGTATTTATAGTGTTTTGCGAATAATCAGTGCTATTAGTAATTACTTCGTTATGAGTAGAAGTATATCCATTAAACACAGCTGTAAGAATCTGATTTTTCATTAATTCATATTGAAAAGCAATACGTGCACCATAAGTATTATCTTCGTCTTTTTCTACTTCTTTAATATCTTGATATGTTTGGTCATTGTAAGAATTAAGAGTTTGATTGAATTTGTCGTACCAAAAAGTAGCACGAATAGCTGTTTCCGAGTTTTGATCAAATTTCTGTCTCAAATTTAGAGTAATAAGATTTCTATTGAAATCTGGGTATCTCCAAAATCGAGCTTTACCATCTTTATTAGTTTGTGGCCTTACACCCATATCACCATTAATAAGCAATGCAGATAAACCCACAGATGTTAGATCCGAGAAATGATATTCTCCTCGCACATAACCAGTTAATCTTTCCATATCAGAATTAAGTATATAATCCGAATTAAGATCTTGGTATAGCACAGAGTCTGGCTCAGTTGGCACATTAGAAGATAACTTGTAGCCTTTAGATTTGTAATAAGACACATTAGCAATATAATTAAAATTACCAAGCTTGCCATCAGTTACTAATGAAGTGTTATAAGCACCTATATCGTTTGTTTGAAGCTTTACATTGACACCATACCCGTCTGTGGCACGCTCTAAAGTAGATATATTGATAGCTCCACCCAATACATTAGGTCCGTATAATATAGACCCTGCGTTTTTATTAACATTT
>JBDHXE010000128.1:0-7142 GCA_039810525.1 Chlorobiota bacterium
TTTGTAGAATGAATTTAGTTCTTCGTCTATCTCAAGCCTTTCCCCATAAGGTGGATTTAGCAATATGATAGCATCTTTGACATCTAAATTTAATTTAAAGAAATCACCTTTAATTAATTTGATATAATTATCAAAGCCTGCATTGTTAATATTTTTTTTGCTTATTAAATAAAACTTTTGTGAAATTTCGATACCTCTTATATCTAATTTAATGTCTCTATTTATAGAGTTTTTAGCTTCATTTAATATTTTGTTAAATAAATCTTCATCGTAATCTTTCCATTTTTGAAATAGGAAATTTCTTTTTAATCCGGGTGGTGTGTTTGTAGCCATAGATGCCGCTTCCATAAGTATAGTAGCGCTTCCACACATACCATCTATCAATGTATGATTGGTATTCCAACCACTCATCTTAATCATTGCCGCTGCTAATATTTCATTGAGTGGAGCATCGTTTTGGGCGATTCTCCAGCCTCTCTTGTGTAGCGAATTACCTGTAGAATCTATCAATACATCACATTCATCATTGCTAATATGTATGTGAATTAGTATGTCGGGGTTCAACTTATCTACATCTGGTCTGAACTTCCATTTATCTCTTAGTCTATCAACTATTGCATCTTTGGATTTGAGTGCTACATAGTTGGCATGATTGAAATATGGAGAATGTACTGTGCTGTCTATTGCAAATGTATAATGCTTGTTAAATAAATTTTCCCATTCTATATTTTTGATAAATTGATATAATTCTTTATCAGAAGTTATTTTTTGAGATTTTATTAATTTTAATATTCTTATACTATATCTTGAATGTAGATTGAGAGAATATAGAGTTCTGTAGTCGGCAGTACAGATCACAGAACGCTTGCCGATTATAATATTTTCGGCACCCATAGATCTGGCTTCTTCGGATAATATATTCTCTAAACCAAATAAAGTTTTAATTACTATTGTATTTTTCATAATTTCGTATTTATTATTTAATTAAAAGTAAGTAATTATTGCCAATAAAGAATGATGTTATATAGATTAATTTTTTTTAATTATTTAGTACAATAAATTTTTATATTTGAATTAATTTTTAAAAGTAAGATTTTGGTATTATTTTTGAATATTATTTGATATTATTCAATTTTTTTAGTAAGTTTATATTTTGAGATAAATGAATTATTCAATAACAATTGGGGCTAAATGCAACATAATTTAACAGGTAGCCATAGTCATAAAAATAGCTCTATAGACTTCATATTAGACATCTCTTATGCTTTTCAGAAGAGTAGAATATTACTTACTGCTTGTGAATTTGAGATTTTTAGCATTATTGGCGACAATGGATTAAGTTCAGAAAAAATAGCACACAAAATAGATACCGATAAGATAGCTACTGAGAGATTATTGAATGCGCTTTGTGCTTTGGATTTATTAATTAAAAAGGACAATCTATACTACAACACAAAAGCTTCTATGAAGCATTTAGTACAAGGTAGCGAAGAGTTTCTAGGTAATATGGAATATATTGCTAGTACTTGGGATACATGGAGTAATTTATCGCAAACTATTAAGACAGGCAAATCTCTAAAGTTTGCTTCGAATGATATTAATAATATTAAGTTGATAGATAATTATTCTGCAGCGGTGTTTTGGAGAGCAAGTGTAGAAGCAAATGATATTGTCAATTTGATTAAACGGAGTGGAGCTAAAAGAATTTTGGATTTGGGTGGTGGTATGGGTGCTTATGCTAAGGCTTTAGCATTACAGAACCCCAAAGCTGAGATTATACTATTTGATATTCCACATGTGGCTTCATTGGCTCGCAAGAATATTGGGCAATGGGGCTTAGATAATCAAATAAAAGTTATGGAAGGTAATTTTCACACTGATGATATTGGTAAAGGCTATGATTTGATTTTTATATCTCGGGTATTACAATTATATTCTATTTGGGATAATGTAAAATTACTTCAGAAGTGCTTCGATTCTACTACTTATGGAGGTCATATAGTTATAAATGAGTCTATAATAGAAAATGATAGGACTCAACCAATTCAGCATGTAATATGGTCTCTTAATTTATTACTCAATTCTAATGGAGGCGATACTTATACTGAGACTGATCTGTGGGTAATGATGAGAGAGGCATGGTACAAAAATATAGTAAGAATCAAAACTCCTTTTGACACTTCTTTGATGATTGGAGAACGATAATCTAAATTTTCTTTCTTTTAGTAAGATATTCCCTTAGGGCTTTGTCGAAAGGTGTATCGGTTGTAATTAAATTATAATCTATATTGTGATTGAAGCACTCTGTTTTAATTAAATTTATAAATTCTTTTACTTGTTCAGAATATGAGTATTGTAGATGGTGTGGGTGGCTTACCATTTCTTCGTTTGTCTCCATATCCTTGAAAGTAGCTCCTTGCCCTAATTTGAAATCTAATTCTCTAGGATCAAGTATTTGAAAAGCTATTACTTCATGATTGCGATGTCTAAAATGCTTAAGTGCATTCAATACAGAATCGGCATCATCAAGAAAATCACTCATTATTATTACTAATCCTCTTCTTTTGATTCTTTCTGCTAAGCTATCTAATGCTTTTGATGTAAAGGTTTTATGAGATGGCTCGATTTCTGCTAACATTTTGAGTATTTCAGATAGATATGATGGTTTAGACTTGGGAGGATAATATATATCTATATCTTCATTATATACAGCTACACCTACAGCATCTCTTTGCTTTATCATAAGAGTGGCTAATGCAGCTGTCAAATATATAGCATAGTCAAATTTTGAAATATTATTTTGAGATTTATACTTCATAGAAGTACTCGTATCAATAGCAATAATAGAGCGTAGATTGGTCTCTTCTTCGTATTGTTTGACATAATATTTATTAGTGCGTGCATATACTTTCCAATCAATGTTTTTAGTTTCGTCTCCCGGTCTATATTGTCTATGCTCTGCAAATTCGACACTGAATCCATGATACGGAGAGCGGTGCAGCCCTGTAATAAAGCCTTCTACAACTAATCTAGCTATTAATTCTAAATTAGTAATCTGTGCTACTGTTTCTGGTAATAAGTATTTTCTATAATCATTCATTATTGTAATGACGATTGATAGCTATTTTTAATAAAAAAATCCTGTCTGGGGGGATAGACAGGATTCTTTTTAAAAGGGTGTTTCCTCAATTATCCCTTTTTTGACATATCTTTGATTACCATAGTAACAATACCCCAAATATCAAGTCTATCGCCTTCTTTGATTTTGATGGGTAAATAGTTTTCATTTTCGGGTAGTAGCATTGTCTCACGGTAAGAATAATTTAATCGTTTGACTACTAATCTTTGATTAATAGCTGCTACTACTATGTCGCCGTGTTTAGGTTTGATTACCTTATCTACTAACAAAGTATCGCCAGAATCAATACCAATTCCAATCATCGAATCCCCAATCACTTTGATTAGAAATGGATGCTTAGGCATATTAAATAATAATTCAGATATATCCATATCTTCATTCAATAATTCAAGGTTGTTCAGTTTACTTTGTGCTTTATGATTTTTATTTTTAAAATCTATTTTTATAGTTTCATTTTCTAAATCTGTTGTTTCAGTCATCATATCGTTAAATTATAATTACATAACGCTTAGAATACATCCAATACTATGCCAATTTATTTATCAATTAACATTTTCTTATTAATTATGTTTTGTTTTTATTCATTATTTTTATAGATTGATATTTAACTATATTTTATTTTTCTATATATACGGTAGCTATTTGAAGTTTCTACTTACAATAATTATATTGAACTTATTAGTACTTAATTTATCTTTATCTATGGAGTATAAAGATAAGAAAAACTATATTTCTGATACTCTTTATCCTTCTAAATTAAATAGAAATTTTCATGAAGTAAATAGAATTGAATTTGTGGGTAATAATTTTTTTTCTAATGATTATCTATTAGATATTATTTCATCAAAACGAACTTCCCGAAGTATTCATCACGATATTTATCAGTATTTTTATGACAATTTATCTACTATCAAAATAACTCCTAAGTTATTAGATACTTCTTTCTATATGGCTATTCATTCATTATCTAACGAAGTTAAGTTTTTCAATCAAGGTTTTGCTGAGACTGATACTAAAATAATTACTGAGGGTCTTAATGCCAATGGATTTCATAATTCGACTGTAAATTATACTTTTGAAGCAGATACTAATTTAAAAGAAAATGTTTTAACATTTTATATTAACGAAAATGAAAGATACCTATTAGATACTGTGGTTTATATAGGGTTAGATAAAATTGATAATGATACTAAGTTAAAATTACATAATATAGATTATATCAAATCAAATACTCCGTATAGCGAAGAAGGTATTCTGAAAGATTTGAATTCTATCAGCTCGATACTACTAAATAATGGGTATTTTTATAGTAAGTATGAGATTCAGCCTATCAAAGTTAATATGGTGAATAAGAAAGATTCTGTTACAATAATTTTTAATACTGGCAAAAGACAAAAGATTGTTGATATTAGGTATATAGATAGTATTGACAATCAAATACCAATTGTGCAAGAGCTTAAAGAAAAATTAGTTGACATGAAAGTAAATGAATGGTTTAATTATAAAAATTTGCAGACTTCTTTAAATAACCTGAATGCCTTGGGAACTTTTGAATTTGTAAATATAGATACAAGTTCTTCTTTTACTCCATTAACTGACTCTACTTTGTCGTTTATAGTAACTACTAAATACCGTAAACAAAAGGAATGGTCTGTTGGTGTTTTCTTGAATAATACTCAAATTGATAATTATATTAATTTAGGTGTAGAGGGTTCATTAATTCATAGAAATTTTGGTGGGGCGGCACAATTTGGCAATATTTATACTAATCTTAAATTAAAGGATTTATCGAGAGTTTTCGCTGGTAGGAATGGTGAATGGGAAGGGCAAATTGGCTTTAAAACGTCTCAACCTTTAATTTGGTCTCTCGAGAATATGATGATAAGTGGATCGGCTGGTTTTTATTATTCATACTCTACTATTAATCAATTATTTAATATATCTGCTTGGTATTTACCAATCAAAATACCAATAAGATTAACAAATGGTACTTATCTTAGTCAGATTACACTAGATTTTAATCTTGAATTTCAAAATCCAGTAAATTTTTTAGATGTAGTGAATGACTTACAAAATAGCAATGTAGATTCTAATTATATTAATGAAAATAATGTAAGGGTATTACAATCTTATGCACTTTACCGTACCTTATATTATTATTTGAATGATCCGGGTATAGCTCTAACTACAGCAAATTTGTTTGGTATTACTCTATTAGGTGATAGTAGAAATCACCCTTTTTCTCCTACTAATGGAGATTATTTTTATGGTGCTATCGATGGTTGGAATTTTTTCTTAGCGCATCCTTGGATATCAGGTATAGCTAAATATATTAGAGCTCAATTAGCTTACTCATATTTTAAGGAAATTGACGCTAATTTAGTAGGGGCGTTCAAATTCAAAGCAGGCGCTATTAAATTGTTCGACAAAGATAAAGCTTATGTGCCATTCGAGCGCCAATTTTTTGCTGGTGGAGCTAATAGTGTGAGAGGTTGGTCTTCTCGCGAATTACATTATTCGGTAATTGAGGCTAATGCAGATACTTCCGACAAAAGTGGATATTATATTTTGCCTTCCGATTATACTCAACTATCTAATATTTTGGGAAATGCAGGTTTGATAGAAGGGTCATTGGAATTGAGATATAAAATACCTCGTCCTCGTGGAGTAGATGACTTGATAAGTGAGCAAATATCCAAAATTGGCTTTGTTGCATTTTTGGACTTTGGTAATGCTTTTAATTGGTTTGCCGAAAATAAGGTTTCGAGTGATATGCACTGGTATGATTATATTACTAAATTAGCTGTTGCTACTGGTTTTGGGATAAGATACGATACTCCAATTGGACCAATAAGAGCAGATATTGGTATTCCTATATATAGGCCAAACTATAACTTGCCTGATTATAAGATATGGACTGCTCGTAATATATTTAATGATATAAGAATTCACTTTGGGATAGGTCATGCATTTTAGATTAATGAGGGTAATTTTATTATGGAATTTATTTTAGAAATTGATAAAATAGTATTTTTTTGGATTAATCATAATTTGGCTAATCCCATTTTTGATAGAGTAATGCCTTTTATCACAGAGGTAGATAGCTGGGTATTAGTTTATTTGGTAGGATTTTGGTTTTTATTTTTTAAGTCTGGTAGAATAGGCAAAATTACGGCTCTTGCCCTCATTATTACTATTCTAGTAAGCGATCAATTTTCAAGTACATTTATAAAAGAATGGGTTGGCAGACTTCGCCCCTGCCATACATTAGAATCAGTAAGATTGTTAGTACATTGTGGTGGTGGTAAATCTTTTCCTTCTTCGCATGCAGTTAATAATTTTGCAGCAGCTTTTATAATTACTCATTATTTTAGAAAAAACTATTTATTTTTTTATTTTGTAGCATTTATTATGGCGTTTTCGAGGGTATATATTGGTGTGCATTATCCTATTGATATTTTAGCAGGTGCATTGATTGGCGTAATTGTTGCAGCAATGGTATCTTATATAATTGATATTGTAACCAAAAGACTCTTTGAACGTAATTTGTTTGATAAACAGCAAAATTAATGTATATTAGATTTTTATTTTTTAACATATTTAAGGACAATTATGAAAAAAGCATTTTATACAATTGCATTTGTTGCTTTATTCGGTATGTTTACTAGCAATATATATGCTCAGCGAGTTGTAAAAAAATATAATCAGGCAATCACTGCCAACCCTGTAGCTTTGGCTTTTGGCTTATTTAATGCAACTTACGAAAAAGCATTATCTCCTCAAAATTCATTTACAGCTGGACTGAATTATTGGAATTATGGAGGGTGGACTGCTTTTGGTGTTTCGGCTTCGTATAGATGGTATTTATTTCAAGAACAAGATAAGATGATAAAAGGTTTTGGATTTGGACCAATGATTAGTTTAGGTCAATGGGGCTATGAAAACAACACATACTCTAATTCTACTTCTTTTAGTATCGGTGCCGAAGCGAGCTATAAATGGA
>JBDHXE010000129.1:0-7128 GCA_039810525.1 Chlorobiota bacterium
AGGATAGTAACTGGAACATCGATAATTGATAGTGCTTTCCAAGAATGTAAGGATATACATATATCTGAGAGAAATATGACTGTCTTTACTGGGAAGTTAATTTTCAAACGAGATGTAATTTTTCAAAAATTTCTACATAATGATACATCTGAATATATTCAAAAGAAATTAAATTTTGAGGGAATTACTAATGTAATTATTCCGATTAAAATTCAAAACTAATTATTGAATGTAATGTTATCGATTTACTATTAGTTTGAGAGGTTTGTAATATTTATTATTGTAAATTTTGATAAGATATAGACCAATCGGTATTTGGCTTATATCTATATAATCTCGGCTCGTATAATTTACAATTCTCTTAATCACTTCGCCATAATTATTTATTAAATCAATCTCAAAATTATCATCTTTGCTAAGATTTAGGTTAATAAAATCGGTCGCTGGATTAGGATAGATGATATAATTATCTTCATCTGACTGTTGAATAGACGAAGGATCGTAAGCAAATCCACTAAGATAATATTTAATTTCTCCATATTTACTATTACTAAATATTGTAAGGGTATCATAATGCCACCCTTTTTTATCAGGTTGAAATAGTATCTTGGCATCATATAATTGGCAAGGGTTTATAAATTTAGGAAATGCTTTTTCTAAAACAAAGCTTTTATCAGAATAATCAGAAAATGATTGACTTTGTATTGTAATTACACCCTCACTTATATTATTGCAGAAAATAGTTTGGTTAGCAGAGGTCTTTCCTATTTCAAGAGAATCAAAAGTCAAAGAAGCTGCACCTATTGTTGATAAACGTCTATTAATATTGGAACTTACATTTTCAATATCTGAAAAATATATATTCTGATTAATTTGCCAGACTCTTATACCACAAGAATCACTATAAAATGTTCCATTTTGTAAGCTACCAGATTTGCTATCTTTGTTCAATATATGATGGTAAGTTTTGAAGTAATTATCAGAATATAATATTTGCCCATCACCTAATAAGCAATATAAAATTTCGGAATTATTTAAGAAATAAAAATCTAAATATTGGTTGGAATAATCTATGTTTACTTTTTTTATTACTCTTCCTGAATCCTGATAAATACTTATTAGATGAGCATCTTGCTCATTCTGTAGAAATATTATAGTGTTATTGTCAGATAAAGCTATTTTAGAATAATTAGTAGGTGCTTTGCCTGCTAATCTATAAAAGTTATTGCCTAAGGAATCTGATATATAAATATAACCTAAAGCAGTTGTGAATGCTGTTTTATTATTTTTATAAGTATATTGTTTAATAATAGATTCGTCACTATTTTTGAACAACGATATTTCATTCCAATTATTACCACCATCATTTGTGATTTTAGCTTTTGTAGTAAAATTATCATCCGTACCATAAACTATCCCATTTTTATCATCAAAGAAATGAATATCAAAAATTCTAACAAATGGTTTGGCTATTATTTTAAATGCTAATCCCCCATTTTCAGTTAAAGCTAACTCGCTTTGTTCATTATTAGAAATTGGATTTAATGCGAATATTGCCTTACTTGAGCTAAATGGATGAAAGGCAACAATTTCTCTAGAGAAAGTAATTGGTTGGTAGTGCTGTCCAAATGAAAATATCTTAGTAAGATTGTTAGAATAAAGGGTATCAATTGCCCATAGTGAATAGCGAGATGGAGATTTAACAAGGGACCAAGTAAAATCCTCATATTTTGGAAAAGTATGGACTGTCATAAATTTAGTTGCTGATTCAATTTTGTAAGATATCTCAATAAATTCTCTATTTAGTATATAAGTAGGATTAGTATTATTTTGAAATACAAGTGCTATAGGTAAATTGCCTTCAAAATACGGTGTATTATCATTTAATTTCATCGTAATTCTTAATTCAATCTCTTCATTATTCTTTATTTTTATAAAAGTAAATTTATTAGAATCTAGCTGAATAAAAGGTGTATTAATTGGTTTGATAATTATACTAATATTTGATACTGATTTAAAATAATTTTTAATTTTAACAATCAAATCATAATTTTTATTTATACTATCAATATAATTTTTATTTTGAATATAATAATCTATAATAGCCAATCCAGGCGTAGAATCATTGTAAATATAGTTATTCCTTAACAAGGATACTGGATCAATTGCTTTGGCTTTCAAGTCATCATTTATCATTTTATTTTCTATATCTCTTGAAGTCATTTTCAAGTGGGTCAATATCTGTTTATAATCCCATTCCTTATGTATTTTCTTTAGCAAACCTATCAATGAAGCCACTATTGGGCTAGACATCGAAGTCCCACTTTTAATACCATACTGATTGTTAGGTAATGTAGAAAAAATATTCACTCCGGGAGCATAAATATTAACAGAATATCCAAAATTAGTAAAATTAGTAGGGTTCATTTGATTGTCTGTAGCTCCTACTGTAATTACATTATTCAGAACAGCTGGCGTAATGTAGGGATAATAATTGAGATTTAAGTCATCATTCCCAGCAGCACAAACAATTATAGAGCCTCTGGCAACTACTTCATTGGCAATATCTTGTGCTAAAGGATCGCTTGCGTTACTAAGCCAACTGCAATTAATTACTTTGGCTCCTCTATTTAGAGCATATAATATTCCCTCAAAGGGCTTTATGATATAATTCAATTGAGATACGTTATCGGCAGTAACTTTGACGGGTATGTAATATAAATTATAACCTATTGATGAAACCCCTTTGTTGTTGTTTGTAATTGCAGATGTAATACCAGCTACGTGAGTACCATGGCTATTATTAGAATTACTTGGTGATACATCATTATCAGGTTTGTAATTTTCATTATAAAAATCCTCTACACTAATATCTCCTACGAAATCCCAACCATAATAATCATCAATAAATCCATTATTATCATTGTCTTTGTTATCGTCGGGTATTTCATAGCTATTTATTTTACACGAATTTTTTAAATCTTCGTGTTCGGTCATAACTCCAGAATCAACAATTCCAATAGCAATTGATGAATCTCCCTTTGCTATATTCCACAATTGATTTACTTGTAGTAACTCTAAATAATCCATTTTGCTATTTAAGGGATCATTAGATTCAATTGATGATAATTTATACACTTTCTCTGGTAGCACATATTCAAATTTGTTGGATTCTTGTAGTATTTTAGCAATTTGCCAAGAATTAAGATTACTATTAAAACTAATTTTAACAATTCTATTATATATATTATTAGAAAGGTATTGTGGCTCAAAAATTTTAAAAGGTCTTTGAATTTTTTTGATAATGAATGAATTGACATTAGACTGGTCTAGAATATCATTAATAGTTTTCTCTACTTGTTGATTAGTAATGTAGTCATTTAATTTTATATAGATTGAATTAGGTCTATATAGTTCATTATCTTGTATAATAAAGTAAAATTTAGCTATTGTATCTGATGTATCACAAATAGTATAATAATTTTGAGCATATACTTTTGATAATAGAAGCAAAATAATAATTACTATAATATATAATGATCTCATATTTAAAAGTCTTGCTGAACTACTACAAAATAGCAATTTGGCTCTGATTTTGGATTTCTTTTATCGTATTCCTTTTGACAATTTTCATTTGCTTGCCCACCAAAAATTACAGAGTAGCTTTTGCCTAAAGTAAAAAATATATCATTTAAGCGGTGTATATAATTTGGATTATCTCCATCGTATATATAATATGTAATTTTTCTTTCTCGATTGGTAGATATATACGAGGAGAATGAATTCATAGAAACACTTGCTTCGATTGGTTCAGCAGATGCTGTATCTTTTTTAACTCTAATTTGATTGATATTACTTGTATTAATAAACCTATATTGTAAATTATTAGGATCGGAGAAAGGTTTATTATTATTACTCATAATTTGAACGTTATTATCTATTAAGGAAGCTATTACTAATGTTCTCTTGCCAGTTTCTGGGTTAATTGTGTAACTTTTTCCATTAATATTAATATTTTGAGCTTTATTTTCTATAACTGTAGCTATGGAATTAGAAAAATTAACTTCTGCATTTTGCAACAAAGGCATCTCCCCTGATTGAGATTCAAAATTAATTTTAATATTTTCTGTATTAGGTATAGCATTTACTACCTGAACAAAAATACCTTCATTAAGATAAGCAACTTTTGAATTTTCGTAATTGTCATCAACTAAAATCACTTTAATATTATTATTATCATCATTTGTAATTACTAATAGATAATTCTTTCGGTCGGATATTTCTGCTCTTGTAGAATATATTAGTTTGGCTGGCTCGGTAGCAGTAAATATATTAATAGGAATTACTCCTTTGCTGACTTTTACAGATTGGGAGATATCACCAAAATTTTGTTTGCTTGATAAAATCATCCCTGAACTATAGGAAAAAGGAAAATCATTTGATTTGGGCTCATATCTTGCACCCATAGCTAAAGTCAAAGGATAATTTGAATTACTTGCATTTACTACTCTTATTGATGATTGACCATTGAGAAGTGTAGTATTCTCGTTTTCAACTATAATAGATTTGTTTGCTTTATAGCTAAGTGAATCGAAGACAATAAATGTGTATTCGGAATTTACTTTCAGAGATAATGAATTGGTTGTACTTTCGTTATCATATATATTTGCTGATAAAGTATCTTTTTTCATAGAATTGCATACTAATACATCTCTATAGCTATCAATAAAATGCGAGGGTATATCTTTTGCGAATGGATTAGAATCTCCAATTTTGCTAGCATTAATAATCTCGGAAGATAGGTTAAGAACCCTAATACGAGCATTTCTATCTTGGACTAGCTCTAATGGTTGCAGAGCTGTAGTTTCTTTTTCATTTTCATCTAAGAGCAATAATTGTTCTTTGTCTTCAATTTTTGTCAGAATAATAGAATATTGGCTCTTATGTGAAATATTTAAATTATAAAGATTTACAAAACTCTCTGCTGTAGGGTTGTTTATAGGAACTTTTACTAATGATAAACTCATAACTCCTGTTTCTATTACCACAGGGTTAATATTGAATTGGAGGTAATTCTGTGGTGTAATAAAAGCATCTCCAGATGGACAACCAAATTTAAGCATATATTTATAATTAGAATCTGGGAAAGCATTAAAAAACTTAATTAATGATTGTGTGGCACTTTCTGGTATAGCTGCAGTAGTCCTTAGTGCAACAATAGTATCAATTGGACAGGTATTACAAGTGTTTTTGTTTAAAGCTATAAAAGTATAATTAGTATTTCTAAGATACTTCACTTGATTAGTTAGTTCAAATTCGACATTATTATTATTTACAATTTTAAGATATGCAGAATCACTCGGTGGCTGTAATGCTTTGGAGGTATTAGCATAAGCAATATTTTCAATTTTAAAATATTCTAATTGCAATGTTCTAATTTGATTATCACCTGCTAAATTAATAAATCTCACTTTTACAGTTTCATTTTTAGCAGGAGGATTAACTAATAATGGGTTTTCTTCTGTGCAAGATAGTAAAGCAAATAAAGATAAAAATAATAAATAAGAATATTTCATTAAATTTCCATAAGTTTTTTGTAAAGAAACGAAATTACATTAATTTTTGTATAAAATTAATATAAATTAGATATGGAATTAACAAATAATCAGAAATTAAAGGGAAAAATGTTAATTTTGAAATCTAGGAATAATTCCAAAGTAAAAATTGGAACAATTATCTTACTTTGATGTTAAATTTTATTAATTATTATAATATTTTATGGACAATATAAAATCAATTATTAGCGATTCAAAAACAGCGCGATGGACAGCGTTGATTGTAGTCGCATTTACTATGTTTGCAGGATATTTTATAGCAGACG
This sequence comes from Chlorobiota bacterium, assembly GCA_039810525.1. Lineage (GTDB taxonomy): Bacteria > Bacteroidota > Ignavibacteria > Kapaibacteriales > UBA2268 > JBDHXE01. Next base: position 5,882 of record JBDHXE010000129.1, read on the forward strand.
TAATGGCGCCCTTAAAAGGGTTATTAGAAAATCAGCTTACTTGGGACAGCACAGAGTATGGTTTTTTTACAAGTGCTTATGGCTGGTTTAATGTTTTTTTATTCTTCTTAATTATAGGTGGAATTATTCTTGATAAAATGGGAGTGAGATTTTCTGGAATGATGTCTTCTATTATTATGGTGGTAGGGACTGCAATAAAATATTGGGCAATATCAACTCATTCTTTAGATGGAGTTGTTTTGTTAGGCTGGAAAGGTCAAGTATTAATAGCGGCAGTTGGCTATGCAATTTTTGGTGTTGGTGTAGAAATAGCTGGTATTACAGTTACTAAAATTATTGTTAAATGGTTCAGAGGCAAAGAGCTTGCACTTGCAATGGGTCTTCAACTGTCGATAGCAAGATTAGGTACCGCTCTTGCTATTTCTACTTCTCTTCCTATTGGATTGTATTTTAAAGATGTGTCTATGCCTGTTTTATTTGGTTTAATTATGTTAGTGGTTGGGTTAATTGCATTTTTTATTTATACATTTATGGATAAAAAACTTGATAACTCAATAAAGTTACGCGATAAAGGCTCGGACAAATCTCCAGATGAAGAATTTAAGATTTCTGATATAATGATAATTATTAAAAATAAGGGTTGGTGGTATATAGCGGCTCTTTGTGTATTATTTTATTCTGCAGTATTCCCATTCTTGAAGTATGCCACAGATCTGATGGTCAATAAATTTGGTGTAAATGATTATTGGGCTGGTGTTATACCCGGTCTATTGCCTTTTGGAACTATATTATTGACTCCTGTCTTTGGAACAATTTATGATAAAAAGGGTAAGGGTGCAACAATTATGATGATCGGTTCTATATTAATTATTCTTGTTCATTTATTATTCTCACTACCTTTTATTAATAATTGGTTGATAGCAATAGTCTTAATTTTAATCTTGGGCATTGGTTTCTCATTGGTGCCATCAGCAATGTGGCCTTCTGTACCAAAAATAATACAAGAGCATCAATTGGGTACTGCCTATGCTTTAATATTTTGGGTACAAAATTGGGGTTTGATGGGTGTACCGTTATTAATTGGCTGGGTACTTAATACATATTGTGTAACTGGTACAATTGTAAAAGACGGTGCTACAATTACAACTTATGATTATACTTTACCTATGATAATATTTTCAGTATTCGGTATTCTGGCATTTCTATTTGCATATTTATTGAAGATTGAGGATAAGAAAAAAGGATAT
>JBDHXE010000130.1:0-7111 GCA_039810525.1 Chlorobiota bacterium
GGTGTAACAAGCAATGCTTTTACAGAAGCAATAGCATTTCTATTTCAAACTCGAGATTTAAAGATACTCGGTATTAAAAATACTGATAACAATGTAGAGTATTATAATTCATTAGATTTATTTTGGTCTGCTTACGAAATTATGGGAGCAGCTCTTGTGTATATATATATATATATATATATATATATATGGAAATGGTTATATGAAAATCCAAATACAGAAGTTCAAAATTTAAAAGAAAATGCTATCAGAATTTTAAAGGAAGTTTGGAACAATTATTTTGACGATGTAATTTGCAAAATGGATTCGCTAATTCTTTCAATTTATTTATATATAACTAATTATACACTATATTTATCAGCTTATCTAATAGAACATCTTATTGAATTTCGGATAGATCAATATATTCAAGGTAAGAATTATGGTAGAGAAACTCCACTATACTGGATGAAAAACGCTGTTGGGCAATCACTATCAATCAAACCAATGTTAGGTGAAGCTCAGAAAGCTGTAGATAATCTAAATAGTAGGTAAAATTGGATAATCAATATAGTTTTTATATATTAAATTTTGTAAATTTGTTTAATTTTTTGTATCAATATTAGGAGTGCACTATGAAGAGAATTTTTTTACTTGTTTTATTAACATTAATGGTTAATGCATTTCTATTTTCTAATGATTTAGAAAATAGAAATGGTTTTGGACTATATTTAGGTGTTGGTTTTAATAGTCATAATGCTGATTTTAAACGTTTGCCTGACTGTCCAAGCTGTTCGCCCGGTTATAAAGATGGTAATGGCGGCGGTTTAAATTTAGGATTAGTTTACGATTATCCTTTATATTCTAAATTCCTGCTATCAAGTAAATTACTATATAAGAATTTAAGTGGTGAACTGATAAATTCTGAACAAACAACATTAATAGTAAGTGGAAAACCAACTACTGGTGAATTTGAACATTCTCTTCAATCTACACTTGGAGTAATTGGATTAGAGCCAAGTGTTAAATATAATTTAGTTAATGGATTATATCTTGGTTTAGGTTTAAATGTATCATATCTATTTACGAAAGACTATTCTCAATATGAGAAAATCGTAAAACCTACATCTTCAGGCACTTTCCTCAATCCTGATGGCACTGATAGCCATTCGAGAATTAGAAATGAATTTAGTGGTACTCTTCAAGAAGCTAATGCCCTATTTATGGCACCCGTTTTATCTTTATCTTATAATTTGCCTCTTAATAAAGATACAACTTTTTCTTTAGAACCTGAATTATCCTATTCATTGGGTTTAACAAATATAGTAAATGATAACTTAGTAAATAAATGGAGTGTAAGTACATTATCACTCGGCATTGCTCTAAAATATTCTCCAAAAGAAACTGTACCTAAACCAGAAAAAAGAATAGAAGAATATAAGATTGATACTATTAAGATTGAAAAAAATGTGATAACAAGCAACTTCTCAATAGGTATAGAAAAGACAAAATTTGATGAGGATGAAACTGTTACAGAACTAATAATCAAGAAAATTATTACAAGGACCGATACTTTATTCATCAAGAAGAATTATAAACTTGATGGCTCTCTTATAGCTGTTGGTGTAGATAATAAAGGCAATGAAATTGAAAATCCTACATTTGTTATTGAAGAATTTATCTCTAATCGTCTAGATCCGCTTCTAAATTATGTATTTTTTGATGATAATTCGAGTACTTTACCAAATAGATACAAGAGAATAAATAAGCTGGAAGCTTCTTCTTTTAATATTGAGAACTTATTTAGAGACTCTACGATAGAACTTTACTATAATATTCTAAACATTGTTGGAAGTAGAATGAAAGAGTTTCCAAATGCAAATATTACTTTAACAGGTTGCAATTCTGATCTAAATAATGAAAAAGGCAATCTTAAATTATCCGAAGAACGTGCTAACACTATAAAAGATTACCTTGTAAATAGATGGAATATAGAAGGCAACAGAATTATGATTGAGAAGAGAAATCTACCTGCAAAAGCATCAACTCCAAAAGAAGAACCTGATAAAATTGCAGAAAATAGGAGAGTAGAGATTACATCAAATAATCCAAATATATTAAAACCTATTTTTATTGAAAAAGTTGATAGGACTGCTAACCCACCTATTGCACGCTTCAAAACTAATATCTCAAGTGATTTACCTATATCTTCTTGGGAATTAAATGCATATCAAAAATCTGCCCCTAATCAAAAGTTTAGTCGATCAGGTAAAGATATAGAAAATCAAATTGATTGGAAATTATCTGAAAACCAAAAAATTACTCCGTCTTTACCTGAATTATTAATTAGTGAACTAAAAATTGTCGATGAATTAAATAATGAAAAACTTATCAAAGGAAATGATTTAAAAATAAATATTAAGACTATTAAAGAGAAAAAAACTGAAATGATCGATGACTACGAAATTGAGCGTTTCAGTCTAATTCTTTTTGATTTTAACAAATCAAATATTGAGGGTGATAATAAAGAGATTATAGAATTCATAAAAAAGAGAATTAAACCTGAATCAGAAATTGAAATATCTGGATATGCTGATAGAACTGGTAACTTCGATTATAATCAAAAATTAGCCGAACAAAGAGCTATATCTGCTCGAAATTCATTAAATAGAAAGGACACATCAGCAATAGGAATAGGAAGTTCAAAACTATTATATGATAATAATAATCCTGAGGGGAGATTCTATTGTAGAACAGTTAATATTATTGTGAAAACTAAAATTAAATAGGTGATAAAATGAAAAAAATCTTATTAATAATCTTTTTGATATCAAGCTATTTTGCTTTTAGTCAATCTTTATCTTTATTTGATATTGATGCATCTCAATTCCCAAAAATGAAAGCTAAGTTTTATGCTTTTGATGGTAATGGTTAGCAGATGACTAATCTTTCAATTTCTGATTTCACTTTAAAAGAAGAAGGTATCACAAGAACTATTACAAATATATCTTGCCCTACTCCAAAACCGCCAGATACCCTATCATCTGTTTTAGTTATTGATGTCAGTGGTTCCATGAATTGGGGACCGGGTAATACTACCAATATGGACTTAGCTAAAAAAGCTGCAAGAGCGTGGGTAACAGCACTACCACAAGGAAGCGAATGCGCTATTACGAGCTTTGATACTTATAATTATCTTAATCAAGACTTCACTCAAAATAAGAGCTTATTAAATAGTGCTATAGACAAACTTAGTCCAATGGGAGGCACTTACTATAATACGGCTTTAATAGAACCAATGGCAGGTGGATTATTGGTAAGTAAACAGGGCAAACATAAAAGAGTAATTGTATTTTTAACAGATGGTATGCCTTTGGATACTCCATCGGTGTCAAAAATAGTAAGTGAGGCAAATAGTCAGAATTGTGTAATATATTGCGTTACACTCGGTATGACTGCACCACAATCAGTAAAATACATTGCAACACAAACTGGTGGTGAAGTATATGAAAATGTAACAACAGTGGAAGAGGCAGAAAGTGTATATTTGACGATATTAAGGAAAGCACTAGGTATTCCTTCACCTTGTACTATCGAATGGAATAGCGATATTAGTTGTAATTCTGATAGGAAGAACGTAGAACTATCATTAAATAGTATCAATCTCAAATCTTTATCAAGTTATATACTACCAAGTAGCTTATTAGCTAAATTATCATTTAGTCCACTGACTGTAGTGTTTAGAAATCCTATACCGGGTGTATTAAATGAGCAAAAAGTAAATGTAACAGCAAGTAATGCAGATTTTACAATTACTAATATAACAAGCATCAATCCACTATTTACAATAAGTCCCAAGAATTTCAATTTAAAGAAAGGTGAAAGTATAGAGCTAACAGTAAGCTATACAGCGCAAGATAGTGGCTATGCGTATAGCAAATTTGAGTTAGAGAATAATTTATGTCCAGTATTTTTATATGCAAGCGGAGGTTGGAAAGGTAGGAAACCAAAAAAAACAACACTAAAAGTAACTCAACCAAATGGAGGTGAAAAATTTGTAGTAGGAAGCGATACGCTAATCAAATGGGAAGGTGTTTTGCCAAGTGATACGGTAAGATTAGAATATAGTATTAACAATGGTCAATCTTGGAATATAATTAGCGAAAAATCAAGTGGATTAGAGCACAAGTGGTTAAACATACCAAAGCCGGTGAGCAATCAATGTTTAGTTCGTGCTAGCCAATCTAATAACCCAGCTTCAAGTATAATCTGGGAAAAAACTTATGGAGGGAGTGGCTGGGACCAAGCTAATTCCATAATAGAAACAAGGGATGGAAAACTCGTTGTTGCAGGGTTTGCTGTATCTAGCGATGGCGACATCAAATCAGGCAATAAGGGTGCTGGGGACTATTGGATAATAAAGATAGACCCTAATGATGGAGAAATAATCTGGGAAAAAACTTTTGGGGGTACTAGCGATGACTATGCTAATTCCATAATAGAAACAAGCGATGGGAATCTCGTTGTTGCAGGGCATACAAAATCTAACGATGGCGACATCAAGTCAGGCAATAAAGGTGATAGTGACTATTGGATAATAAAAATTAGTGGAGATGGAAAAATATTACAGAGTGATATTTCTGATAATGTTTTCTCTATTGTAGTTCCCGAATTCACTTCAAAAGATATTGATATGGAACAAGTATTAAAAGCCGCAACAAAAGATACTACAATTACTGATTTTATTCAAAATATTGGGTCTTGGAATTTTAGAGTTGACTCTATTTATTTTGAGGGCGCTGATAAAGACGCATTTTCTCTCGTGTCTGGCTTTCCTAAATATGAACTTTCACCTAATAATAGTCATTTTGCAGAGTTTGTTTTTACACCAACTGAAGCAAGACAATACCAAGCAAATATTGTAATAATTACTCAATCGGATACTTTAAAACAGATTATTAGAGGTGAAGGTATAGAGCAAAGATTAGAAATAATAAATAAATATATTGATTTTGGTAAAGTTGAGTTAGGTAGTCAAAAAGATACGATTCAAGCGTTAACGATTAAAAATATAGGTATAACCCCTATAAATATAACTAATACAAAGCATGATTTACCAAATGATATTGATTTTACAACTCTTGCTGGTGGAGGACCTTTTACCCTCCAACCTAATGAAACTCGTAAAATGGATTTAAGATTTGAGCCAAGTAATGCTGGGCGGACAAGCGGAACTCTTGAATTTCATTATAATGGAATCGGTTCTCCCGCTGTAGTACAACTATTTGGTGAAGGCATTAACGCAAAGCCAAGATTACAGACCATTTCAAGTTCATTTTCTAATTTAATATGTGAGTCAACTAGTACAAACAATATTTTATTAAAAAATATAGGTAGAGAAAATTTAATAATTAGTTCTATCAGTCTATCAGGTAATGATGCGAGTGAATTCAGTATAAACGAGACATTTCCAATTACAATTCTGCCTAATGATGAGTATAAATTAGAAGTTAATTTTAATCCTAGTTCTATCGGTACAAAAACGGCAGAATTAGAGATTAAATCAAACTCCGAAGTTGATTCTGTACTTATACTTCCACTTTCAGCACGCAAAGATTTAATTGAATTTGCAGTTCAGAATAGTATTGACTTAGGTGTACTCTGCCCAAATGAAAGTAAGCTATTTAGGGTATTAGTATCTAACCAAAGCACAATCGAAAGTTATATAAATATTAAAGGCGATAGCGAAATTGATATAAAAGGTGATAGCATTAATTTTGCTATAAATATGAAAGATAGCGTAGAATTAGAATTTACGGGAATTAGTCAAGAGGATGTATTTAGTCGAAAAATAAATATTGAAGACAGTTGCGGGAATATATATACTGTTAATATAAGCGGTATTATTGAAACTCCAAAGGTCGAAATAAATAATACTAGTTTTGTGACTACAATTGGTTCTCACAAGCAGCAAAATATTGAGATAAAGAATAATTCAAGTACAAAGATTATAGTAAATAGTATTAATGGCATACAAGCACCATTTTTAATAGTTGGCTCTCCATTCCCTTTGGAAATTCAAGCTAATTCAAGTGCTTTTGTAACGATAGAATTTTCACCAACAAGTACAATAGATATAACACAACAATTACAAGCAGAAATAGAACCCTGCTCAATAATAAAACCTTTTGAGATTAAAGGTAGTTCATCACAAGCACGACTTATAGTAAAATCAATAGAAACAGCAGCTTATGCTGGAGAAGAAATTTCAGTTCCAATTATTTCAGATTTGGCTGAGAATTTAATCGACGCTGGGATAACATCTATTGACTTCGATTTATCATATAATCCAACACTTTTAGCGACTGCGGATTATTCAGCAGATATAGTAAGCGATAGTATGGCTTATATTCACCTTACTAATATTCCAATAAATGAAATAGCTGGCTCTACCTTATTAAATATTAAATTTATTGCAGGACTTGGTAATGCAGAATTTTGCGATTTAAGATTTTCAAATGTAAAGATGAATAGCGGTATAGCTGACTTAACAACAATAGATGGAAAATTCAATTTGCTTGGAATATGTAATGAAGGTGGCACGAGATTAATTAACCCGTTAGATAATAATTTTATATTCACTATTTCACCTAATCCAAGCGATGGAAATGTAGCAATTTCTATTAATTTAATAGAAAATGGTGCTAAATCATTGAAAATGTATGATTATAATGGTGTATTAATTGAAAGTATAGACTTATCAAACGAGTTAGGAGAAATTTCACTAAATCTAAATACAGAAAAATATACAAATGGGCTATATTTTGTACACTTTCAGACACCAACTATTATAAAAAGAGAAAAATTGATAATAAATAGGTGATAAATAGATAGTAAAGAAAAAATAATAAAATTTATTTAAAAAACAGCGAGACTAAATCAAAGGTTAATTGTTATATACATAAATAGAATGCAAACACTAAATAGCTTAGAGTAAATATAGAGAGCCTACCACTAGGCACATATTATATAAAAATAGGAGATAAGGTAGAGAAGTTTGTGAAGATGTAGAGCGACTTATTTATATAACACATTGTAGTGGCGGAGCTTGCTCCGTCCTTGTTTTCTTCCA
>JBDHXE010000131.1:0-7097 GCA_039810525.1 Chlorobiota bacterium
CTGCAATATTATTTATAGACCCATTAGGATTACTTTCTGGGCTAACCTTGCCATTGATATCTGCATACTTAAATACTATTTGGTTATTATCTTCGAGACTCTGTATAGTATCGCTATCAGCAACATAATTACCTTCTCCATGAGCTATAGGGATTGTGATTATATCTTTATTTATTTTATTCGTAAAAATGCTTTTTGTATTAATTACTTTTAGATTGACGTCTCTACAAATGAAATGTAAATTAATATTTCTAATTAATGCTCCCGGTAGAAGTCCTGCTTCGGTAAGTATTTGGAATCCATTACAAATACCAATAATATATTTTCCTTTTTGAGCAAACTTCATCACTTCATTCATTATTGGCGAGAATCTTGCAACAGCTCCACATCTAAGATAATCGCCATAAGAAAAACCACCCGGTAGCACAATGCAATCTATATCTTGGCTAATATTTGTATCTTTGTGCCAAAGATATTCTACCTGATAACCTGCATTTACTTTGATTGAGTTATAAGCATCGTGGTCGCAATTTGAGCCGGGGAAAACTACTACACCGAATTTCATTAGTTAATTTTCTCCAATTCAATTTCAAAATCTTCGATAATAGGGTTAGCAATTAATTCTCTGCAAGCAGAGTTTGTTTTGTCGAAAGCTAATTCTTCTGTTTCTGCTTGAATAATTAATGTAATGTACTTACCAATTCTAACATTATTTATCGTATCGTAACCAATTGAATGCAGTGCTTTTTCTACAGCTTTACCTTGTACATCAAGAATACCGTTTCTTAGAGTAATTTTAATAGAAGCTTTATATGTTAACATTGATAAAATTCCAAAATTATGATTTACAAAAATAAAAAATAAATCTCAAATAAATTAATTAATTACGCTTTCGCTATCGTCAGAGTCTTCAATTTCTAAGTCGTCATCATCTAATTTGCTATGGTTATAAATTATAAATAAATGCTTAATTATAGAAAAAATAATATATATCATCATTACTAAAAATACAGCTTTACCTTTGGTAATAATACTTACTACAATACTTATTAATGCAAAGATTGAGAAGAATGGATTTTCTTTAAAATACTGCTTGGTAGGTCTTGGCATATTATTAAATTTGATAGTAGAAACCATTACTAATGAAGTTAATATAGTAATAATAAAAATAGCAATTGATTGATACGTCTGATATTGATTCAGTTCTTTATGAATAAATATTACATAAGATAATATAGTAAGAGCACCTGCTGGAATAGGTAGTCCAGTGAAGTATTTTTTATCTTCTAAGGATACTAATTGAATATTGAACCTTGCTAATCGAGAAGCACCTGCTAATGCTGGGAATGATGATAATAATATACCTAATTCATTGTATTGATAAAAATATGACTGGTACAAAATAAATGAAGGAGCTACACCAAAAGAAACTACATCGCACAATGAATCTAGCTCGGCACCAAACTCGCTTGCAGCTTTGATGAGTCTTGCAGCAAACCCATCTAGCAAATCAAATATAGCAGCTATTAATATAAAAAAGGTAGATTTTTCTATTAATCCTTGTGATGAATATACTATGGAAGCAAACCCACAAAATAAGTTTACTAATGTAAGTAAATTAGGCACTAAAGAACGTGTTACTCTTAATTTTTTCATTTCATTTTCGCAATAATTGTTTCGCCAGCTATTATCTTATCCCCTACTTTACAATAGATTTCGGTATTTAAGGGTAAAAATATATCCATCCGCGAACCAAATTTCATCATACCAAATCTATCACCAGATTTAATTTCATTTCCTACCATAACATCATATACCACTCTTCGGGCTAGCGCCCCTACTATTTGTTTGAATAATACTGGTCCGTTATGAGTCATTACTCCTATTTTGGATTGTTCATTAAGATCTGAAGCAGCGTGGTCGTATGCTACGAGAAATTTGCCGGGCATATAATCAATAAATTCAATCTTGCCAGTTACTGGAGAGCGATTAACGTGGACGTCCAAAGGTGATAAGAACATACTTATTCTTTTGGTTTTACATTTCATATAATCTTTTTCATCGATTTCAATTATATTCATAATTTTAGCATCTGCTGGTGCTAATACAATAGATGGATCATCAATAGCTTCTTTAGGAATTTTTCTCTCTGGATCTCTAAAAAAATACATAGCCATAAATATAATGATTAAAGAAAATACTATAATTGGTATTTTGATCCAAATTAATGATATATAATAAGCTATTACTAATAATCCAATTCCAATAGCCAACATTACAATTATATTATCAATACCGTATTTTGTTAACATTTTTATCCCTGTTGAAAACTTTTTACCTAATAATAAGATTGTCTTAATTAATTTTGTAAATGTATATTATTTCTAATTACAAAATAAAACAAAATTTTGAAACATATATTGGGTAAAAGTATGAAATTTATAACAAATCTGACAAATTTTCAAAAATTGATTAATAAAGTCAATTTAGTGTTACCTCAAAAATCAACTATACCTGTTTTGGAACATATCTTTATATCATTGGAAGGTAATAAGTTAAAGGCGGTAGCTTCTGATAAAGATATAGCAATTTTATCTTGGATTGAAGTAGAAGGCGAATCAGATGGTAAAATATTAATACCTGGCAAGAAGGTTACTGATATTATTAAGTCTTATTCGGGCGCTATGAATATAGGATTTGAAGCAGATTTGGAAAATTATGACATTAAGCTAATTGTTGGCGAAGGTAATTATAAATTCAAAGGCTTGAATTCTGATGATTATTTATCAATTCCTGAATTATTCGACGAAGATAAACCCAATATTACTAATATTGATAAAGATTCTACCTTGATAGAAGGAGAAAAGAGTATTTCTTTGAAAAAAGATGATTTAGTTAGATTATGCTCAAAAACGTCTATTGCTATATCTGATGATGAATATAGGCCGTCTATGACTGGGGTATTATTTCAATTCAGGGAGAATTATATTAATTCAGTATCAACTGATAGCTATAGATTAGTAAAAGCAGTAAAACATCTTGAAGCTCCAAGCAGAGTTAATGATATTGATATTATAATTCCTAGCAAATCTATAGACTTTCTTAAGAAGTTAGATGAAGAGGATATTACAATTTCATTTGTAGAGAATGCTACTAAAATTTCTCATTTAAGATTTGATTATGGGTCTACAATTTTTATTACTAAGCTTATAGATGAAAAATTCCCTCCTTTTGAATTGGTAATACCTACTAATAATACTCTTGAATTATTAGTGGATAAAAATGAATTTTTACATAAATTGAGACCAATCTCTACTATGACGAGCAAAAAAGTATCTCAAATTAAATTGGAGATAAAGCCTAATAATTTAGTTATTTCATTTAGTGATGATGAAACACAGGCTACGGGTAAAGAAAGTCTTAATTGCGAATTTAATTCGGATATTTATGAAGTAGCTTTTAATATAAAATTTATGGTAGATGCAATCAATAATATTGCTGATTCGGATACTCAAAATAATATGATTAAAATTACATTTTCTGAACCAAATAAGCCTTCGTTAATTTTGCCTATATCTGATAGCAATGAATTATTAATGTTGGTAATGCCTGTAAGATTAAATAGCTAAGTTTATAAATAATATTTGGAGTTTGGATATTGTGTTTAATAGATTTTTTTAAATTATAAGTGGAAATAAATGCTAAATTATTTGAAAGAAGGTAATAGTAGATTTGTAAGAAATGAACCTCGGCACAAAGATTTCAAAGAAGAACGGGGTCAATTATCAACTAGTCAATCTCCTTATGTTACTCTTGTTACTTGTAGTGATTCTCGAACTCCTGCTGAATATATCTTTGATGAATCACTTGGCAAATTTTTTGTAATTCGCACAGCTGGTAATGTACTTGATAAGATAGAACTTGGAAGTATAGAATACGCTGTATTGATATTAGAAACTCCACTGTTAGTAATTATGGGGCATACTACGTGTGGGGCTGTAAAGGCAGTCTTAGACAATCAAAGTATGGGATCTGTAAATTTGGAATCAATTATTGATAAAATAGCACCATCTGTAAATAAGGTCAAAGAAAGAACAAATGATTATAATCAAATTTGGGCAGATTCTATTAAAGAGAATATTATTTATCAGATTAATTTTTTACAAGATAATAGTAAAATACTGAGAGATTATATTAAATCTGGGAAACTTCAAGTAATTGGTGCTATTTACAATATAGAAAGTGGTATTGTAGAGTTTATTGAAAACATCTAAGTTTCGGATATAATAGAAGGCACCAATAGATATTTTTTTAAGATATTACTGGTGCCATTTTTAATATTTGCGATTTATTATTGCTCTAATTTGAAATGTAATTTTTCTTCATATATTTCTTTCATAGCAATGAAAGTAGGCTTAGGTAGTCTATCAAACTCTTTACTGATTGATAATTGATCAAAATTAACAGTATCTGAATCATCGGGAGTAGGAACAATATCTGCCATTCTTTCGTTCATTTCTAATTTTATAAAATCATTAATTTGTCTAGCTCTGAAACCCATTGCTACAATTGATTGATATATTGAACCTTTAGAGGATTCCTTCATTCTTACAAGGACTGGATTAACAACGTATTTACTCAATTTACATCTCCGATAATAATTTAATTAGCAAAAATACAAATTTTTATTAAATTTTTCTATTACTAATTTAAAAAAAATTGTTAAATTTTATATGCAGAGATTATACTATTCAATTAGTGATGTTGCTAAATTATTAGACGAAGAGACTTATGTTTTGAGGTATTGGGAAAAGGAATTCCCGCAAATATCTCCTAAGAAAAATCGCTCTGGTAAAAGAATATATTCTGAAAGAGATGTAGATATATTGAAAATTGTAAAGAAATTGCTCCGAGATGATAAATTGTCAATAATTGGAGCTAAAGAGCAAATCATTAAGTTTAATCTTATTAATCATGAGGATAATCTTTTTGATAATACAGATATTACAGCTACTCAATCAGATATTAAACCTTTTGAAAATGAAAACATCATTGCTTCATTTACTTTAATTAAAATGAAATTAGAAAACTTATTGAAAAATATTAATCAATTATAAACCCAAAATTAGGAGAAAATATATGTTAAATATAAAGCAATATATGCTTTTTATTCTAATTTTTTCTATTACTATTTATAATTCATATTCTAAGCTTACTTATGATATGAAGATAATTGGTAAACATTCTAACGAAGTATTAGGTGTATTTGTAAACGAGGCTAATACACAAGTAGCTACATGTAGTTTAGATGAAACTATAAAGATATGGGGTATTCCAAAAGGTAATGAAATATGCACATTGAAAGGCCATTTGGGCCAAGTAAATAATATATCATACTCTGGTAACGATAAATGGCTGGCTAGTGGGAGTAGTGATATGACTGTTAGAGTCTGGGGCGTCAAAAAATGCACTCAAGAAATGGTTTTGAAAGGGCATACCGATCAAGTGATTGGCGTTTATTTTAGTCAAGACGACAATAGCACTTATATTGCAAGTACTAGTTTTGATAAAACAGTAAAACTCTGGGATAGAGCTTTGGGCACTGAGATTAAGACTTTGAGAGGACACATTATGCCTACCAACAATGTAGCTTATAGCTATGATGGTACTCAGATAGCTTCTTGCTCAGATGATAAAACTATTAAAATATGGTCAACAGATTTAGAAACTAAGACTCCATTAATGACTTTGACTGGGCATGATTCTCCTGTATTGACTGTACTATATAGCTTCGACAGTCAATATTTAGTATCTTCTGACCAAAATGGTAATATTAAGGTATGGAATGTAGCTGATGGCTCTTTATTAAGAACTATTAAGGCTCATGATGAGTTAATACAAGATGTATCTTTTGCAGAAGATAATAGAACTATAGTAAGTGCTAGTTTAGACAAAAAAGTAAAATTATGGGATATAAAAACTGGTGAAAACTTATATACTCAAGAAATTGATTCAGAAATTTGGTCGGTAGATATGGTTTCTGATGCATCTATTATTATTTTGGGTTGTGCTGATGGCACAGTTAGATTTCTTACGAGAAAGGGGGGCAAATAATTATGAGATATATTAAGTATATTATAATATTTTCTATTTTTATATATTCAAGTAATTTAACTTTTGCACAAATTAAAGCAGTAGTAGCTGTTACTGGTTCTATTTTTAATTACATTGACAAACAGCCTGTATCTGCTAAGATTCAAGTATATGATAATACTGGCAAAAAGGTTAATTCTACAAAAAGTAATGCATCTGATAATGGTTACTATTTCGTAACTGGGCTATATCCGGGTAATACATATTCTTTCGCTATAGATGATCCCAAGTTTTTAGCAGAAAAATTTGAGGTAATTATACCTAATTCTGACAAATACATAGAATTTTCTAAAGATTTCTTACTAAAACCAAATCATATTGGTACATCTATTAAGTTAAACGTAAGCCCTTTTGAATTGAATAAATCAAAGTTAAAAGCTGGATCGGCACTGATTCTAAATGAGATTTTGAATACTTTAAAGAATAATTCTAATATTAAGTTTAAAATTGTAAGTTATCCTGACTCTGACAAAGATACCAAATTGAATTCTGTGCTTACATCGTCAAGAGCTCAAGCATTAATTGATTATTTTGAGCTTAATGGCATTGATTCTAATTTGTTATCATTCCAAGCTAATAGCAATACTGACCCCAAAGATCCTCCCCCTACTTCTAAAAGAGCTAAAGGTAAAAATTATATTGGCCCAATATATTTTATAATTGAATAATGATTATAATGGGTAAAAAAGTTATGCCACGTAAGTATATGATGATAATGAGTTTGCAAGAAGAATAGAAGAAGAGACTATCTCATAAATCAAAAGCAATGATTTAATTTTTAATTCTCCATTTGTCCTACACTTCTTCACATTCGTCCTACATTTCAAAAGTGTAGGACGACTTATTCTTGCAAGCCGCTTATCATCATAGACTTACGTGATATATTCCTTTTCAATGTTTATTCCAATATATTACTATTTCTTAATAAAGAAATAGTAAAGAAA
>JBDHXE010000132.1:0-7032 GCA_039810525.1 Chlorobiota bacterium
AAGATACCATACCAATCAATGCTACAATCAACGAATCAAAAGATACATTATATACCAAAGTAATTAAAGAAAACTTAGGCAACAAAATTAATTCACCAACACGCGAATTAGCACCAATCATCTCTGCTGATGGTGATTATCTATACTTTACACGCGACGGACATCCACAAAATATAGGTCCATTCCGAAAACAAGATATTTGGATGTCCGCTCGGAGCAACGATGATACATTCTCTTACCCTATCAATTTAGGAGCACCACTAAACGACGAAGCCGCCAACTTTGCGGTATCCCTAAGTGCCGATGCCAACAAACTATTAGTAGGTAATATATACCTACCAGACGGTAATTATAGAAAAGGGCTTTCATTCTCTACCTTCGATGGCGAAAAATGGTCATTCCCAGACTCATTAATTATAGATGACTTTTATAATTTAGCAGACAAAGCAAGCTACAACCTATCATTCAATAGCAAAATACTACTTATGGCTGTCAAAAGAAAAGACACTTATGGCAAAACTGACATCTACGTTAGTTTCTTACAAAACGATGGTAGCTGGAGCAAACCCAAAAATCTCGGTAATACAATAAATACCGCAGAAGAAGAAATATCGCCATTCCTTGCCTCCGACAATAAAACACTATACTACTCTACATCGGGACATCCGGGATATGGTTCTACAGATATGTTTTTAAGCAAAAGATTAGATGATACTTGGGAAAATTGGAGCGAACCCGTTAACTTAGGTACTCAAATTAATACTAAAGGTTGGGATGCATATTATAGTTTGCCTGCATCGGGTGATTATGCCTATTTCGTATCATCAGAAAACAGCATTGGATTAGAAGATATATTTAGGGTAAAGTTACCAAAAGAAATAAAACCCGAATCAGTAGTATTGATTAAAGGTAAAGTTATAAATGTAAAAACTAATAAGCCATTATTAGCTAATATTAAATTCGAAACATTGCCTTCGGGCAAAGAGGTGGGCATAGCTACATCTAATAAATTAAATGGTGAATTTAAAATAATATTGCCGGGCGGACAGAAATATGGTTTTCGTGCCGAAGCTGACGGCTATATATCTATTAATGAATATATTAATTTAGAGCATTTAGATGAATATTCGGAAAAAGAAATAAATCTATCACTATACCCAATCGAAAAAGGTACACAATTTAGAATAAACAATATCTTCTTCGATACAGGCAAATGGGACTTATTAGAAGATTCATATTCAGAACTAAATCGCTTAGCAGATTTCTTAAATAAGAACCAAAATATAGATATATTAATATCAGGTCATACAGATAATGTAGGCAAAGATAAAGACAACCTTATATTAAGTAATAAAAGGGCAAATTCAGTTAAAGAATATCTATTGAGCAAGGGTATATCTCAATCTCGTATTAAATCAAAAGGCTACGGCAGAACTAAACCAATAGATACTAACAATACTGAAGAAGGTCGTCAAAAGAACCGCAGAGTAGAGTTTGAAATTTTATCTGAGTAGGGGGAAATTAAATGGTAAGTATAATGTTATAATCGACAAAACGACTATTAATGAACAAATCTACAAAATTAATGTTTTAATATCTATCAATGCAAAAAATCAAACATTAGATTTTAAAGATTTTGTAACCGTATTCTCATTTCTATTTAATGATAAATATATTGATTTGAAGATATAGTCTTTAGATTGCTGTGTTGGTTGAAATAATTCTGAACTATTTCTAAGTACAGATGTAAATTTTAAAAGTTTTTCTAATCCTTCTCTAAAATCATTATCTAATTCAAGTTTATCAGCATATGTAATATCTTGAGTTGAATTAAAATTGCATTCAAGATAATCTATAAATTGTTTAATATCGTTCACTTCTTTACCTTTAGTTAAATATAATTAAGACAATAAAGATAATTAATAATTTTTTTCATAGCCCTACAATATCTTTTCCTTATAGCTTCTGGTGTGTCATTATGTATTTCAGCAATTTCTTTATAACTTAATTCATTTTCCCATCGAAGAATCACACATTCTTTAGTATATTCATCTAAAATATTAAGTGCTGAATGCAATTGTAAAAGTAATTCTTTATCTTCATAATCCTTTTCAGTATTAATATAATTATCAATATGTCCCTCTAAATCAATAATATTTATTCTTTGTGAATCAACACTATGCTTTTTTATCATAATACAATGATTGAAATAAGCAATACTTAATAAATAATGTTTAATTGAATTTATTCGATTATTCTTTTTTGTTGATTTATAAAATTCAATCCAAGTATTCTGAAATAAATCTTCTGCATCTTCTTTGTTTCCTACTTTGTAATAACAATATTGTCTTACTATGCTTGCATATCTATGCCAGAGAATTTCAAAAGCTTTTTCACTGATTGGATTAACTTCCTTTATAAGTACTAATAATTCACTGTCATTATATGTTATTAATTCATTATTGCTAATTTGTTCTTTATTAAATTTAATATCTTCCATTTAGGTCATAAATTTTATTATACATCAATTTTCTCTAAGTACTTTCAATTATAAAATACAATAATAATTATTATAAACTCCCAATATCTTTATTATTAAAGAGTTAGCTTAACTATCTATGTATGCTTTTTATAATTTAAATGTGTTGATATTAGTAAAGAACAAATTAATATTCAACCTATAAAAAAGTAATAGAAACAATTACAAAAAAAATATTGTTTAATATATATAAAAATCAGAAATTTATTTATAAAATATTCTCTAATCAGTTGTCAATCTGATTAGAGAATATTATTTATCATTTTAGATAATTGTTTTATTAGCAAAGTATGTATTAATAATAACCATCGCAGGAACCATCTTCACAAGGTAAAAAGTCATTTGGAGATAAACAATCTCTATAATTAGTAGGTCCTGAGCAAGTAGATATGCTTACTGTTGAAGTCAAATTTACACTTGTTACCCATAATTGTCTAATAACGTCATAATTTCTTGAACAATGATAGATTCTAGCACAACACTTATAACCACAATTAATATATTTGTAAATATTAAAGAATGAATGTTGCTTACCGTTTATAAGCATTTCATACCAATCCTGACAAAAATTTACCCCATCATCACTACAAGTTACCTCAGCACCACGTTCTAATTCTAAGACTAATTTTACCTTAACTTTACATTCTCGCTCAAAATAAACATAAACATCACAATCATAAGGAATATTATAATTTGGAACTACAGCTCTAACAGCTTCTATTTCGTGTATTCTCTTCATAGCATCATCAGGCATAAAGTCAGAATTATTTTGATAAGAGTTCCAATCAATCTTTATTTCATAATTACCTCCAGAAAATCTACGTTCATAATTAATTTCCCCTCCCGGTCCATAATCTCCGAAACTATAACCGACTGACGAACTAGTCCAATCTAAACCACTTGGACAATCAATTGCTTGTGATACTTTATACTGTAAGCATAATATAATTAACACTGTCATTATAAATAAATATAATCTCATTTCTATATCCTTAGTTTTGATTAAAAATTTGTTTTTATAAATTTGATTATTTTAACTTCATTATTTAAGTCCAAAAGTTTGATAAAATAAACTCCTTCGGACAATTCAGAAATATCTATCTGATTTGAAATATATCTTCTATCCTTTAATACAACACCTAGAATATCTATTATCTGATAATCAGTAATAATAGTTGATGTTGGTGTTTGTAAATTAATTGTTTCCTTAACAGGATTTGGAGATATATTAATTGTATTATCAATATTTATACTTGAAATACTAAGAATGCTATCTTTATTTAAAACTATTATACCGCGACCCAATTGTATCCAAATATCACCATTCTCCTGTACACATAATCCTAAAAAGGATGGTTTGGGACTACTTTTATTACCATAAAACCAATTTATTATATTTTGAACAAAGTCTTCATTATTATTTTGAGAATTACAGACAATAAATTTACAATTATTACTTAAAATATCTGACCACTCCTTTTTAAGCAGTTTATAATCTTTGCTAAGTAAATAAATACAATCCTCAGCCCAAATAAAATAATCTTTATTTTCAAGTTTCTGCATAAAATAGATAGACTTATATACATCTTCTGGATAGGCTGTTACTTTTTCGAACCCATAACTATTATCAAAAATAGTCCAAGTATCTCCATATTGTTGTACAAGCCCAGAGCAACAAGTTGTTTGCATTTCATCTGATAAAATCATATAATCCAAACAAAACCAAATCTTACCATCAGCTTCAGGTAAAATTGATGAAATAATATGATTAAAATTATCATATTTACTGCCAGATGGTGTTTTAAGTTTTACTCTTTGGTATGTTAAGTCCTGATTAATATAATATAAATCCTCTATTCTTTCATTTTTTACATCTTCTTCTTCCTTATTAAATGTTCTATGCACAACAATCCTTCCGTCAGGTAATGCAGCTATACCATTAGAATATCCATAATAGCCCCTTCTAAGAAAGCTAAAAGGCATATCAAACTTCAATACAGTTTCAAATTTTTCACCATCGAACCGTAGTAGTTCGCTGTATTGCAACTTTGAATTATCATTAACTCTTGTAGTAACCCATACATTATTATATTTATCTATACAAAAATGTTGGTATGTTCTCCAAATAGAGTCTGGATCACTTTTAGAAAATACTTGCCATTTTCCATTTACAAATTTATAAAGTTGCAAACCACTAACCCAAATATTACCAGATGAATCGTAGTTTAGTGATGATGAAATCGTAATTGGAAGAGGAAATTTCCCAAAGGAATATACAGTATCCGGAAGTTTAGTCCAATTATCATTTTCATATACAGCAACTGCTCCATGACTATATATACCGGGATAATCTGTAACCAGTCCAAGTATTGCAGTTTGTCCTTTATAAGTGTTAATATGTTTCATAAATCTAAAGTCTAATTTAGGATCTATAATCTCAATAGAAAATACTGGTAGTTTTAGGCTAATAAAATATATTAGCAATATAATAGTACAAAAATTCTTTTTATAATTAAACATTTTAGCCTCATTTAATTGCAAGTTGATTGACAAGGTTCTGGTTCACCCGTTAAACAGTCAATAAATCCACTTTCAGTACATAATGAACTTGGAAGAGGGTTTTTTGAAAATCCAATTATCTTGGGATAATTAGTACCTCCTGGTATTATAGCACATTCAACAGTATAAATAAATTCACAGCACTGTATACCACAAACTATTGATTTTCCAATTTTATAGTAATTTTCACTATGATATGTATAATAGGTAGGATTTGGACCTGGCCAACCATCATCATAACAGAAAATTTCTTCATTAGTTTTTAAATGTAAATAACAATACCTATTAACTCTACATTCAGTTTCTTCAAAAAAAACATATTGCCTTTGTCCATGTAAATTCTCACAATGCCTGCCCGCAATTTGGACAATTATAGCTTTATACATTATTTGTTTTAATTCATCATTAGTAATTCCATAAATTCCAAATTCTGCATAGTTATTTAATGTGGCCCAATTAACCTTGATCTCAACTCTACCACCAAAATCTCTAGTTTTAAATTCAACTGTACCCCAGACTTCCATCGGCAAAGGTTCAAAATAGCCATATTGTGTTTCTGACCAAGATGCATCAAATATACTTGGTGGACATTCTTCTGCAAACGAAAATATTGTTCCAAATAGTAATAAAAAAAATATATAAATAATATAATTATTATACATCAGTTTATTACAATAAAAAGTTGTTCTCAACCATTCAATATGTAGCATAAATCCCCCAATATTCAAAAAATCTTAAAATATGTTTATATAATTTTCTTAATTTTGTCAATCTTTAAGAATAATGCAAATTAATGACATAAAATATAATAGCAATAACAAATCACTATATCATTATTATTAATATTATTTTTTATACTAACTTTATAAACAAAAAATTTAAATCTAACTTGTTTTATATTAATAGTATGATATTATGTTCTAAAACGGACAAATATTAACAATTCTATATAGATATTTATTTTGTTTTTTATATATTACAATTTATTATAAATCATATTGAATCGTGTGAGAGATTATAAGTTATTTAGCATTTTCCTTTACTAAAGGCTACGGCAGAACTAAGCCAATAGACACTAATAATACAGAAGAAGGTCGTCAAAAGAACCGCAGAGTAGAGTTTGAAATCACCGAGAATTAACTATCTTACGATTTAATTTATGGCTCGCCTCCTCATAACCACCGTAATTTGTTACATTAGTATAACCCATACTCTCCAATAACAATTTTGCCTGCTCTGCTCTTCCCCCTGACAAACAATAAACACCTACCTTTCGCGATTTATCATCTACTACATTAGCTATTTCACCTGCTAACATATCCAAAGGTATATGCACCGCACCCTCCAAATGACCCTCTACCCACTCATCATTAGTCCTAACATCTATCAGCACTATCTCCGAACTACCCACGCTCGTACAAGATACCACTACCAACATAACTACAAAAAAATAAAGCCAAATCCTCTTCATCATAACATACTCACAAATATTATTACAAAATTAAGCAAAACAATTTTTGAAAAAACAGACATTTAAATAATACTGTCTCATAAATTAAAAACAAAATACTAATAATTACCCAATTGAGGCTGTCTAATATATCAGAATTAAATATTTTATTCATATTTTCTTGTTTTAAAATGGTAGTTTAATAGAATCAATTATTTAAAGGAATACAAAGTCAAATCATCTAAGACTGTGATAACACGCGATTTGCAAGAGCAAAATCGCCCTACTCTTCCGAAAGTGTAGGGCGACTGGAGAAAAATTCAAATTGAATATGCAAGCATAATTATTTTATTTTTTTGGGCAGAGCAAGCTCTGCCCCTACAATAGACAATATATTCCTTGTTTACATTACTCTCTTTCTTATAACCCATATTCCAAAAACAGCTATAAGCGATATCATAGCTATTGCACCCCACTCGCCTAA
>JBDHXE010000133.1:0-6969 GCA_039810525.1 Chlorobiota bacterium
TGTAAAGCAGTCAAAGCAAAATTTAAGATTCTTTCAGATTGTTTAGTAATAGTAGATTTACCAGTATCAAAAGTAATATTCTTTAGAATTAATCTTGAGCCCGGAGCTATACTAAGAATATCATCATCTGGGTCTAAAGGATCATTGCCATATGACACTTCTACACCGTCATCTATTCCACCACCATCAGTATCCTTTACCAAAGGATTAGTCTTATATTTATATACTTCATCTCCATCTAATAAACCATCACCATCAGTATCGGGATTATTTGGATCAGTACCCAATCTTAATTCTTCTGCATCAGATAAGCCATCACCATCAGTATCACGTTCAAAATCTACTACATCGTAAGATACGCCGAGCTTAAATGCCCAATTACCATCATTAATATCATCGTGCACTGGATTATAATCATCAGTTAATGAAAGATTAAATCCTGCATTTAATTCCACTGCCCATTTTTGTGATAAGTAATGAGTAATACCAGCACCAATTGGAAAGCCTACAGATACACCGTCATTTTTAGAAGATGGATCAAAATTAAAAGGTACATCATTTACATTAAAAATAACTACACCTATTCCACCATATACGAATGGAGACCAAGATTTTGAATCCAAAAAATAATATCTTAATCTCAAATCTGGCATAATATAAGATGTATTATATTGAGAATAATTAAAAAATCCATTTTGATATAAATCTGTAGTAGTTCCGTTTGCAAAATAATTAAATGAAAACTCTGGGGTCAAACCTTGAGCTATACCATTTCTATATAAAGCAAATACATTTACCAATGGACCAAGATTTCTTTGAGAATCAAATGATTCATTGATCCCACGAGTAACACCTCCACCTATACCTATTGTTATTCCTTTATCTTGAGCCATAATAGGAGAGTAGATAATAATTGCTAAAATTAATAATTGAAGAGCTCTCTTCATACGTAATCCTTTAAATTAATAAACATATATTAATCTATCGACGTAAAAATAAAATATATATTATAATAATTGAAATATTTAATTACTTGAACCTAAAATATATGTTTTACCTTTATAAAAAGATTTAATAATAATTATAAAAGTAGCTAATATGTTAGCTAAAATAAAAGTTACAGTCAACATCGCTACTCTATTAGGTGAGCTTCTTTCGTCTGGTATACGAGCCTTATCTAATACTTCTACTATTGGGATATCTCTTTTCTCTTGAATTGCTTCCTGATGGTGCTGAGTTTCTAAATACATAATCACTTGTTCATAAATCTTACGCTGTCTATATAAGTCAGCATAATCTTTCATTAAAGTTGGAATACTATCTAATGGAATAGAAAATGCATCATTGCCTGTTATACCACCACTCTGTATTTTATTATATTGGTCATTCAATAAATTGACTTGCTCTTGATAGAATTTTAATCTTGGTGATTCGTTACTAAACTCCATTTTTGCTAAATTATATTCTAGTTCTGATTTAGTTAATTGAGTACCTAATTCGATAGCTTGGGTAACTATTGCTTTAGCTTGTTCATCTAAAGATATCACTTTATTTTCTTTTTGAAAATCTTCCATTTTATTAGAAATGGAATCTAATTTTTCTCTATAAGTAATTAATTGAGATTCAATATATTCTTTTGATTGGTGAGCAGAAGATAGATTCCTTTCTCTAACTATATAGTCTAATCCTAACACTGCATATTTGGCAATTTGTGCTGCAAATTTTGCTGTTTCCAATTTTTCTTCAGAGCTTGGGAAAAATCCTGTCTGGCAAGTTGCACTTATATAAATAACGCCAGCTTTGTCAGATTCTGTGCTTATTAAATTAGAAACAAATTTATATAGTTTATCGTCATTAAAATTCTTAAATTCAGGTCTATCTTTAAGTCTTAAACTATCAATTATATATTCGCATACAGCTCTACTACTTAATATCGAATAAAATAATTTAGATTGTTCACTTTGCCCCATTCCACCAAAATCCAAATTACCAGCTACACTTTGCAAATATGAAGAAAGCCCACCATTACTCTCCTTTTTAGGTGGTAGAATAGATGTATTTGAAGAATAAGTAAAAGGCATAATAAATGAATATGCAGCTACTATAATACATAAAATTACAATAAAACTAATGAAAAACTTCAAATTAAGTCTTATCAATTTAAAAACTGTAATCAACGAGAATTCTTCTGGTTTAAAACTTAAACTATCACTCATATTTACCTAGATGCTTTGGTTACTGCAAAAACTACACCTGCTATAGTTACCAATTGTGATATAATCGTAAGGGCAATAGTAAAAGTCTCCATAAACGTAAACTCTGCTTGCGTTGGTACTAATATCACGTCTCCTGGTTCTAAAACATACTTATCCAAATCTTCTGCAAGATATTGGCCACCTTGTGGCTTTGTAATAAAGGTCTCACTTTCATCAGCTCTAAAAGCGAAACCACCAGCTAATTGAATATAATCCTGATATGTCAAGCCCGGTCTATACTTTATATTCCCGGGATTGTTTACCCTTCCTTGTATATTAATATAATCTTTTACCTGAGGTACAATAATTGAATCTAAATTGAATAATGTAATATTATTTTCAGAATTTGCATTTTTAATTACTTCGTTAAAATCAATAGACATCAATCCTCTTTTTTCATTAACTTTTGCCCTAAAATACCTTAACTCAGATTGAGACATATCAGTTACAGACATTCTACTTAATCTTTCTATTTGGGGATCTTTCTCCAAAGCTTCTTGCTGTCTAATAAATTCAATTCTGTCTATTGAAGCATTTTCTGTAAATCCACCAGCATTTAGTAGTACATCTCTTAACTTAGTTTTACCTTCTATTATAGCATATTTGCCCGGATACTTTACTTCTCCGTCTATAACAATATAATCGGTATTTAACCATTTGGTAGATTTTCTTATGTAAATTCTATCACCAGATTGTAAAGGAAAATCACCTTCCAATTTATCATTAGACATTAATTTATCTTTCCATTTAGTTAAGTCGAGATATTGGAGAATTAAATTATCACCAGTTGGCGAAAATCTCGCAAATTCAACAGAGTCTAATAAAGCAGAGCCTAAGAATCCTTGCCCAAATTTAATTAATGTAGAAAGTGAATCTCCATCAACAAATTCAAATTCACCAGGTGAAAATACTTCTCCCTGTATTTCTATACTTTCTTTAAAAGAAGATGGGATAACAATTATTAAATCTCCACCCATTACAAATGGGTTAGATTTTTCATCACCTAGCATAAAATACTTCAAAAGATCGGCTTTAATTTTATTAATCTGCCCCTTTCTAATTATTTGTATATTCCTTTCAGAAGATTCATATTGCAAGCCACCAGCTCTTTCTATTACCTCAGATACCCTATCCGCAGAAGTAGCACTTACAGTTAGAGGTTTAGGTATAGCACCACTTACAGTTACTTTGAATTGCTTTAATTTTTTGAGAGTAATTTCTGCTTCAGCAATATTTAAAACTTTCTTTATTTTTTCAAGAATTATCTTTTTTGATTCTGTAAGATTTTTGTCTTTTAAATTAACTATACCGATAGTTTTGATTAATAAATTACCCTCAGGTGAAACCTCAGCATCAAATTGAAGCACTTCCGAAGAGATAATTGATATACTAAATACATCTCCGGGGCCTAATATATAACTATCTGGATTAATTTCACGCTCTAATAATCCACCAGTTTCTTTAGTCCAAAACTGGGCATTCTGTATTGCCAATGTATCGATAGCTTCTTTGGTTGCACCAGACAGTCTTCCCTTTTCAATCTTTTTGTTCTGTTGCGAGAACACTAAATTTGTAATAGAGAAAATTAGGATTAAAAAGATTAAAGATTTTATTCTAAACATTTTATAAAAATTAGTTAAACTACAACAAACAAAGATATAAAAAAAATATATAAATATCTACTAAATTAATTCTAAACGTCATACTTTTGTATTAGAGTTTCAATGGAGATTTAAATTGAATTTAGAATTGCTTGAATGTGCTAAAAACGCCGCATTGTTAGCCGGCGAGATCTTAATGGAAGGTTTTGGTACAAATTATAAGATAATGAACAAAGAAGGAAGAAATAACTTAGTAACCGAATATGATATTAAATCAGAAAAGGCTATTATTGACTATATTAAGTCTAAATACCCAGACCATTCTTTCTTAGCTGAAGAAAGTGGAAATACTTTTAATAAAAATCACGTTAAATGGATAATAGACCCACTTGATGGTACAGTCAACTATGCTAACAATTTACCTATATTTTCAGTTAGCATTGCAGCAGAATATAATGATGAAATAGTGGCAGGAGTTGTATTCAATCCCATTCTTAATGAATTGTTTTATGCGTCAAAAGATGGTGGAGCTTTTGTGAATGGAAATCAAATTAATTGTTCTAAAAGTGAAGATATGAATACCTCTTTTCTGGTTACTGGATTTCCATATAATGTAGATAAAAACCCGTATAGCTGTGTAGATACTTTTGTAAAAGTAGTATTACAAGGAATTCCGATACGTAGATTAGGCTCGGCAGCAATCGATTTAGCTTATGTGGCATGTGGTAGGTTTGATGGATTTTGGGAGATTAATCTAAATCCTTGGGATACCGCCGCAGGATTTTTATTAGTAGAAGAAAGCGGCGGAAAAGTTACTTTATATAATAACAATAAATTCTCTATATATAGCGATACTATAATTGCTACTAACGGACATATTCATAATCAAGTTGTTGAATTAATTAATTCTTTTCGTTAATGGAAATAGAAGTAATGAGCGGTGCAGGGAATATTTTCTCTGTAATTGACAATAGAAAATATAAAAGATCATTACAATGGTTTAAAGATCATATTGAATTGATGACTGTAATCAATAATCAAAAGTGCGAAGGAGTAATGATAATTAACGAATCGT
This sequence comes from Chlorobiota bacterium, assembly GCA_039810525.1. Classification (GTDB taxonomy): domain Bacteria; phylum Bacteroidota; class Ignavibacteria; order Kapaibacteriales; family UBA2268; genus JBDHXE01. Next base: position 4,932 of record JBDHXE010000133.1, read on the forward strand.
CTGATACTGATTTTGAAGTATGGTTTTTAAATCCTGACTCTTCATCTGGAATGATGTGTGGTAATGGAGGCCGCTGTGCAGTAGAATTTGCCTTTAGAAACAAATTTATCGATAAAACAAAGGATGTTAATTTTAAAATGGCTGATGAATTTTATTCAGCTAATATCAAAGATAATCTAATAGAATTATTATTACCTTCACCTATAGATATTGAATTTAATAAAAAAATTACTATGAATGATATTGATTTTTATGGGGATTATATTAATATTAATTCTGATCACTACGTAATAAACTATGATAACTCATATTTTGCCCATTTTGATTTTTATTCCGATGAAATTGTTAAAATTGCAGCTGAATTAAGACATCATACGGAATTTGCAAGAGGTGCAAATATTAATTATTATAAAAAAAATTACGAATATTACCTAATAAGAACATTTGAAAGAGGTGTAGAATCTATAACAGGTGCCTGCGGTACGGGTGCTTGTGCTACCGCTATTTCTATCAATAGAACACATCCAGCTCAAAACCCAATTAAATTAATGCCACCAAGTGGTGAAATGTTGATAGTAGAATTAATATTTGATAGTCAAGATAAAATAAAAAATTTTAAATTAATTGGTCCAGCCAAAAAAGTTGATTCGAAAGTAATTAAGGTCGAATAAATGAAAGAAATTATTAATAATCAAATTGAAAGCATATATAAAAAAATTATAGAATATAGAAGGTATATTCACCAAAATCCAGAATTATCATTCAAAGAATATAATACTACAAAATTCATAATTAGTAAATTAGAAGAGCTTCATATTGATTATAAAAGAATAACCGAAACAGGTGTTGTTGCTTTAATTGGTAAAGGGACAAATTGTGTAGCTTTAAGAGCCGATATAGATGCACTTCCTATTCTGGAAGAGACACAATTGTCTTTTGCCTCTCAAAACTATGGTATAATGCACGCTTGCGGGCATGATATACATACTGCAATGCTTTTAGGTGTAGCAGAAATATTAAAATCTATCGAAGACAATATAGATGGTTGTATCAAGCTGATTTTCCAACCAGGTGAAGAAAAAATACCCGGTGGGGCTTCAATAATGATTAATGCTGGCGTATTGCAAGATCCTATACCATTAGCTATTTTTGGTCAACATATTTATCCTGCTACTAAAACTGGCACAATATCAATTAATTCTGGTCCATTTTTTGCATCTGCCGATGAAATTTATTGGACAATTACTGGAAAAGGTGGGCATGCTGCCCAACCTCATTTAAGTAACGATCCTATAGTTACAGCAGCTAATTTGATTAATTATTATCAATCAATGATGACTAAGTTTAGAAACCCATTGAAGCCGGGTGTATTATCAATTACTTCCATTCATGGGGGTAGCGCTACTAATATTTTTCCTGATGAAGTTAAAATGATGGGGACATTAAGAGCTTTCGATGAACATTGGAGATCCGATATGCACAATTTAATTATAAATAAATCTGCGGAATTAGCTTTATTATATAATTGCCAATGTGAAGTAAAGATTGAAAAGGGGTATCCTGCACTAATCAATGATACTAAATCAACAGAATTTGTATTGAATACTGCTAATAAGATATTTGGAACTGATAATACTATGATAATAGATCCAGTGATGTTTGGTGAAGATTTCGCATTTTATGCGAAGAAGATTCCCGCTGCATTTTGGTTTTTAGGAGTAAATCCAAATGAAGGTATGATGCCACCTTTACATAATTCAAAACTAAGCCCAGATGAAACTGCTATGAAAAATGGAGTTTTAATGATGGCAAATATAGCAATTGATTTTTTGGATAATATCAAATGAAATTAAGTATTTCTAATAGAATAGCTAGTTTACCTACATCTATTTTTACTACAATGAGTAGAATGGCGAATGAATATAATGCTACAAATCTTGGACAAGGATTTCCTGACTTTGATGGTCCTGACTGGTTTGCTGATTCTATATACAAAGCTGTAAAGGAAAGTAAAAATCAATATGCTCCTTCTGTTGGT
>JBDHXE010000134.1:0-6910 GCA_039810525.1 Chlorobiota bacterium
CATTATTAGAATACGCTAAGGTTACTAAAAACATAGACGTACTCACTGAATATGTTCGTCATAGCTTATCAGAAACCATCAAAAAATTGCACCAAGACGAAAACGGAGTAATCCATGCCATTGCTTTAGATAGTGTATTAGAAGATATAATGACCAATGCACTACAAAGCAACAACCAGAATGCCTTAGTGCCTTCATTAGGATTAGCACCAGACACTATACACAATATTAATCAAAATATATCTCATGCAATAGACGAAGCTACTATTCAAGGCTATTTACCTGTTGTAATATGCTCTGCACAAGTAAGACCATATTTCTATCGGATGATACACTCCACATATCCAATGGTAGCAGTAATAAGCTATACAGAATTGCCTGCCGATTCAGATATAGATATTATTGCAGCAATTAGACTATAAAAGTTATATTCTAACAAAATTTCAAATATTAAAGAGTATAGGCTTCCGAGAAAGAGCAAAGATAGTGAACACTATCTCTACTTTTCCCATATTGTCTTATATTTATGTGAAATAGGACACCATTTTTTTATTTTAAAATCACAGACAAAAGATTATGCTGATTTTATAATTATATATAATGTAATTTACAATATAGCTAAACAATTAAATATTGAAATCATTTATTTCTTATATTTAATAAACGCAAAATATTGCTTTATTTGAAATATTTATTTTAAATTTGTATAAAATAAATTAGATGTTTATAAAAAAGTAATTTATGGAGAGTTTTATGAGAGAGTGATTCCTCGTATTGATTTTATTCCTAAGCAGTACTTTATTAATAAAAGCTTATTCTGGTGGCAATGGCACTTTGGCAAATCCTTATCAAATAGCTAATACTACAGATTTAATATATCTATCCAATCATTCAGGCGATTGGAATAAGTATTTTATACAAACAGCAGATATTGTATTTGATGACGATTCTACTCAAGTAGATTGGGATGGTGATGGAGATGCCAATTGGGATGCACAAGATCAATTAGGCTTCAGCCCAATAGGGAATATTTTCACAGACTTTCAAGGTAATTATAATGGGCAGAATCATACTATTTCTAATTTATATATAAACAGAATTGAGCAATATAATGTAGGGTTATTTGGTTATGCAAATGGTTCCTCCTATATACAAAATGTAGGTATTTTGAACGTATATGTATCAGGTAAGTTAGGTGTCGGCGGTCTAGTGGGTTATGATCGTGGTGGAAGCATAACAAATAGCTATAACACTGGAAGTGTTATAGGTAATGATAATACCGGCGGTTTAGTAGGTTTTAATTATAGTGGAAGCATAACAAATAGCTATAGCACTGGAAGTGTTGCAGGTCATAATTTTCTCGGCGGTCTAGTGGGTCTTAATTATAGTGGTAGCATAACAAATAGCTTTTGGGATATCCAAACAAGCGGACAAAGTAGTTCTGCGGTGGTTCTGGATTGACCACAGCAGAAATGAAGAGATCAACTCCATATTCAAACTCTAATTGGGACTTTTCTTCTATTTGGAATATACTTTATGATGCTGACCATATCTCATACCCATTCTTAAGAGCTTTTACTTATGATACACCTGATGCAAATCCTGAAGTAAATCCAATACCCGGACTTGCTCATTGTACAGATCCTACAGGTGCACCCAATATAGGCAGCGACATTGCTATATGTTATAACACTAAACCAAATACAATTGTAATAGTAACTCAACCAACAGGATATATAGGGATATTAGATTATAAGTGGCAATCAAGTACTGATGGAACTACTTTTAGCGATATTTCAGGTGCTAATTCATCTTCGCTCAGTTTTTCTTCTAATCTAACCCAAACTACTTGGTATAAAAGATTAGCTAAAGATGGCACTTGTAATACTACTTTTGCTCCTTCTTATGGTGTTTGGAAAGTTACTGTTTATCCACAATTTACAGTCGGTGAAATAAATAGTACAGGCGAAACTATATGTTATAATGGTAATCCTGCTGAAATAGGTAGTAAAACTGATGCAAGCGGTGGCGATGGAAGTATAAGCTATCAATGACAATCAAGCACTGATAATAATATATTCAATGATATTAGTGGTGCTTCAAGTAATACTTATGATCCTTCTAATCTAACCCAAACAACATGGTTTAGAAGATTAGATAAAGATGGAACTTGTAAATCTAATGGCATAGTAGCAACGGGACTATGGGAAGTAACAGTATATGATAATTTTACAGCAGGTGAAATAAATAGTACAGGTGAATCAATTTGCTATAATGGTAATCCTATTGAAATAAGTGAAAATATTTAATTCTCACTTATGAGACAACCTCCTACAATAAACATAAACAAAAAAGAAGTCCTGCACGTGCGAGGTGAAGGACTTCTGATATTGTATATAATGCTATGGCTAACTTACTTACTTACTATTATCTTCTTGGTTATTTGACCTGTTTGGCTTGTTAATACTATTGTATATTCTCCATTTGGTAAATTATTTAGTGATAATCGTATTGTTTGGGTGTCTGATGTTTCTTCTAATCTATTAGTTAAATCTTGTAATAGTTTACCTTGTAAATTGTATAATTTAAGTGTATTTATTGCTGTATTTGGATGGTTAATTATAATATCTGCATAATCATTTGTGGGATTTGGTGATATAGTTAATTCTATTTTTGTATTTAATTCTTCTACTGTTGCCTTTAATAAGTAGATTGCATCTGTCCTATAAGCTATGCTATTGATACGTATATCAGAACTATTTCTTAAAATTAGTTTGCTATATTTATTGCTTGCTATATCATAGAATTTCAATGTAAGTTCTTCGTTATTAATGGCGCCATCAATAGCTTGTGTTTGAGTATTATCTCCCCATATTGTAACAGATGAGACATTATTATAGATTGCACCTGTGCCTATTAGCTCTTCATTTTGATTGTATACACCTATTTCGCTACCGTCTTTAGCTTCTACTTCGATTATTGCCACAGCAGAATTTCCAGTTATACTATATTCAGGCTTTAATATTTTTGTTGATGGAGTTATTTCAGTTGCTATTTCTTTTCCTGCTGAATTAGATGGATAAGTCAATGTAGAGGTTTTATTTAAATACATTTGATAACCTTGCCCCGGTGTCATATTACCTATCTGATTAATATTATATTGTGGAATATAGGTTTTGCCTTGTCTGTTTTTGGCTATAACGAGAGCATTATCATTGGTTAATGTCTCTAAAGCTCCAACTATATTCATCCCCGTATTACGTAGATATGACACTATACTCCACCCACTATTTAATGTGATATCCTCATTTTCTGGTACTATCTGCATACCAGTTATGCCAATTGTATCGCTATTACTCATATATAGCATATAACCTTGCTTATAGTCCCAATTACCAATATTGTTAATATTATAAGCTGGTATGAATGTCTTGCCTTTGCTATCTTTACATATTATTAAAGAAGATACAATTTCATTAAACAAGCTATCCATCAAAGGGTATTGTGGCAATATATAACTTGATATATTGTTCCAACCAGCATCCAGATAAATATATTGAATAGTAGTAGAATCGGTTTTAAAAGATTTCTGTTCTCCATAAGCAGTACCTACAGAATTAGTAGCATAAGAACGTACATAGTAAGTAGTATTAGAGTTTAAGCCTGTAATAGAGCTTGTAAAAGAACCAATCCCCGAACCATCTGTTGTTTTACTATCATTTATAGTAGGATATTGGCTTGTTGCCCAGCAAACTCCACGTGCCGTAATACTTGCACCACCATAGTTTGAGATATTGCCTCCACAAGTTGCGCTATTACTTGATATATTAGTAATATTTGTAGTGGAAAGCGTTGGTATAGTAGGTTGAGGTCGGGTAGTAAAGCTAAATATATTAGACCAAGCCCCAACATAATTACTATCTTTGGCTCTCACACGCCAATAATATTGAGTAGAATACGAAATCCCACTAATATGATAATTATTAATAGTTAAGTTAGTATCGTTTATAACTAATGTAGAAAAATTAGAAAACTTAGAGACTTGAATGTCATATTTTACAGCACCTATTGGGTTAGACCAATATAGAATAGTATCAGTGAGTATATTAGTTTGATTGTTTGCTGGATATAATAGAACGGGTTTAAAATCAATAATATTTATAGTATAATCCTCAGTTTCTCCATAATAAGATGTACCACAAGGTATCAGTTCGCTCAAATCACCATAAATTAATCTAACTCTAAGCCTAGTATTAATAGTATTGATAGAACTGTCAATTTTGATTGCATCAGTAAAAGTATAGTTCCCATCAGAAGACTGAAGTGTGTAAAATTCATTATTATCAAATTCTAAGTTATTATTCAAATCTATCCATAATCTACACTTATCTTCTGCATAAGCATTGTAATTAGTTACTTTGATAGCATACTCTCTTTCTTTGTAAGCGTTAATAGTATCGCTGGTATAGTCAGAATATCCATTTATCAGTCCACAAACTGAATTTTTAACAAAAGAACCAAACTCAAATTTTGAAATATATTCATCGCAATACGTATTATTAGCATTACAATAAGAAATTTGAAATTTCCATATCCCCGAAGTTTCAAATGTAGAGTTTTCGTTAGATTCCACTATCCAATAATATAAACCTATTTCATTTTTATTGATTACTAAGGTAGTATCATTAACATGAAATGATTCATAAGCTGAAAAGTCACTATATTTAGATAAATATAGAGTGTAGTAGCTTGCATTTTGTCTTTTCTTCCATTTTAAAGTGATTTGATTGGAATTGACACTATTGTATGCTGGAGCTATTAGATCTATTTTATTTGGTTTATAATTTTTTGGTATAGCTAAACCAGTCAATTCGGAATTATTCTTTACATTTCCTATATCTATAATTTTTTTACTATCAATATCAAATATTGATATTATAGATTCATCAGCTGAAGTATATGATTCTAATATCATTAAATCATTGTTAAAATTATACTCCATATCTTGAGCATAATTATAATTTCTATTAAAATTAGCATAATCATATAGTAATCCTGAATATTTATCTATAAAAATCATTTTATCATTTCTTATATCTAATGACAACAAATTTCCATATTTATCAATTGCTAAATTGATAAGTAGTTTATTTGTTTTTGGTTCATAAAGTAAAGATATAGTTTTGGAATTCGGATCTATAATAAAAATTTTATCATAATAATTTCCATCATCACCTACTCCCCAAATTAAATTTGTAGAAGGATCGTAAGCCATACCATTAATACGAACTCCTAAACTCATAATGTTTGTCTTTGTACCATCGGTAGTATCATAAACTGATAAAAAATTGTTGTTATCTGCTACTAACCATTTACCTTGAAACCAGGTCCCAGCAGTTGCATAATTACCTGATCCGTCTGTACTGATATAATTATAAGAAGAAGGATTCAATAAATTAATTTTAATTGTTCCTTCTGGATCGACTCCTCCGCCGTAAGCAACATAACTAAAAGCATTTAATGTTCCGTTTTTTATTATGAAATTAGTAGTAAATATACTATCACTAACAAACCCAGCATTACAGCTAAAATTGACATTAATTCCAGATTTGGCAAATGCTGCATTGCTTCTCACATAAGCGAATAAAGTATCCAGAGTAAACCTACTATCTTTATTAATGGGTATAGTTTTGGAGCTATTTAAAATTACGACATTAGTATCTATAGCTGTAAAAGAATAAGTAAGACTATTCGCACCATAAAGTATATTTTTATTTTCGAATTGATAAATTATTTTAATAGTGTCATTTGGATTGAATACTCTAACTCCATTTACAAATGTTTCTCTTAATTTTAATAATTTTAGTTTATTAGAAAGTGTTTTGTTAGTATCTCTCAAAGATTTGAAGGCATTTATTTTGCCATATCCTAATAATTTTTGATATCGAGGATTAAGTGAATCTATATTATCTGCATTAGCAAGTAATATTTCAAGAATTTTACTATTGTTAGACTTTGGCATATAAGATTTGATTAGAGCTAATAATCCAGATACTAATGGAGAAGCCATTGATGTACCCTGCAAATAATCGTATGTATTGCCTGGGACAGAACTTAAGATACCTGTATCAACGCTCTTATCGCCGCCATAAGCTGAAATATCAACGTTGTTGCCAAAACTAGAATAATACGCTTTTGTATTATTTATGCTAATTGATGCTACTGATAATACGTTTTGATAAGCTGATGGATAAAATATTTCATCATTATTAGCATTCCCAGCGGACGCTACTACTATGCTACCTAAGCTTGTTGCATATTCTATTATCTGTTCTTCGGTTTCGGAAAAATCACCACCACCCCAGCTACAATTAATTATATCTGCACCTGACTCAGACAAAAAAACAATACCATCGTACACATTATATACAGAGTTTGTATTGTATGCACCATTACTACTATGTTTGGTTGGTAAAAATTTTACGTTCCAAGATATAGATGCTACGCCGTTACTATTGTTGGTTGCACCTGCTGCAATTCCAGCGACGTGTGTTCCATGTATGTTTGGTGTAGTAGCGTTGGGGTCATTGAAAGGAGTATCATCTATATAACTATAGAAATTCCAACCAATTAAATCGTCTGTGTAGCCGTTGCCATCATCGTCTATATTGTTTAAATCTCCTGGATCTAGTACCCATTGCCCATTTATAAATTCGATAGTATGTCCATCTCCGTCTGCATCTTCTGCTAAATTTTGATATAAATTGGATACTAAATCGCTATGTATCCACTCTGTGCCACTATCGCATATACCTATAATAACAGTACTATCGCCGTTCTCTCCTTTATGAATATTCCACGCAGAATCTGCTTGAATTAATGGTAAATAAAATAATTCATTATATTTTGT
>JBDHXE010000135.1:0-6847 GCA_039810525.1 Chlorobiota bacterium
CATACTCTATTAATTTCATCAGTATCGTATAATAAATCTTCGCGACGAGTACCAGAGCGATTTACATCAATAGCTGGGAATACACGCCTATCAGCAATTCTTCTATCTAATACTACTTCCATATTGCCCGTACCTTTGAATTCTTCAAAAATTACTTCGTCCATACGACTTCCAGTCTCTACCAATGAAGTAGCTATAATGGTTAAAGAGCCACCCTCTTCTATATTACGTGCTGCGCCAAAAAACCTTTTAGGTTTGTGAAGAGCATTAGCATCTACACCTCCAGATAAAATTTTACCTGAATGTGGTACCACAGTATTGTGAGCTCTAGCTAATCTAGTGATCGAATCGAGTAATATTACAACATCTTGTTTCGCTTCTACCAATCTCTTAGCTTTCTCTAATACCATATCAGCTACTTGAACATGCCTCTCTGGTGGTTCATCAAAAGTAGATGATATTACCTCAGCTTTTACAGAACGCTCCATATCAGTTACTTCTTCTGGTCGTTCATCTATTAACAAGACCATTAGGACTACTTCTGGATGATTATAAGCTATACTATTAGCTAATTGCTGCAATAAGATAGTTTTGCCCGATTTAGGAGGCGAGACAATTAGTCCACGCTGCCCTTTACCAATTGGAACTAATAAGTCAAAAATTCTCATAGAATATTCACTTGGTAATTTTTCGAGGCGGAGTCTTTTGTTAGGATATAGTGGAGTTAGATTGTCAAAAGATATTCTTTCTCTAAGTTTTTCGGGCTCGGTAAAGTTTACATTTTCTACTTTTATTAAAGCATAAAATCTTTCACCTTCTTTTGGTTGGCGAACCTGCCCATTTACAGAATCACCTGTTTTTAATCCAAATCTTTTGATTTGGGAGGGGGATACATATATATCATCGCTCGATGGTAAATAATTATAATTATTGGAACGCAAAAAACCATAACCATCTGGAAGTATCTCTAATACACCTCCACCTGAGATTAAGCCCTCCAAAGCAACTTCCTTCTGGACTTTTGCTGCTTGTGTCTCTACTATCTTAAGAACTAACTCTTGCTTGCTAATGTCTGCAAAATCAGTAATACCAAGTGATTTTGCTAAAGTCGTCAATTCAGCTATCTTTTTAGTACGCAATTCAGCAATATCTATTACCGTTGAATTGTTGTTATTGTTAGAGTGAGCTGATTGGGACCTAGTATATTCTTTACCCATAAGATACCATTCTTGTTAAAATATCAATATTAATTGTTTTTGTTGTGACTTGCCAAAGTTAAAAAAAAGCACTATTTCTTTTTAACTTTATTAGGTGCCATAATTACAGACATATTCTTTCCTTCCATTTTGATTGGAGAATCAATTTTGGCAACTTCTTTTAATTCTTCTACAAATTTTTCTAATAATTCTTTACCTATATCAGTGTGAGTTATTTCTCTACCTCTAAACATCACAGTCCCTTTTACTTTGTTCCCATCTTCCAGAAATTCTTTGGCATGCCTTGTCTTGAAATTGAAATCATGAGTATCAGTACGCCATTTAAATCTTATTTCTTTCATTAGCTGTTGTTGCTGATTCTTTTTCTGTAATTTCTCCTTCTTTTGTATCTCGTAGGAAAATTTGCCATAATCAATAACTTTACAAACGGGTGGATTAGCTTGGGGTGCAATCTCTACAAGATCCATTTCTCGCTCTTCAGCGATTTTCATAGCCTCAGAACGGGTCATTATACCCAACATCGAGCCATCTTCTGCTACTACTCTTAATTGAGGCGACTTAATTTCAAAATTGATTTTATGGGTTCTCTGATTGTCCTTAGGACCTTTATTTGGTGAAGGTTGTGAAAAATTAATGGATTTCAAATATATCCTCTAAAAGTAAAAAAATAAATCTTAATCTTATTTAACTGCAAATATAATAAACGTTTTATAATAAATTATTGTGTTTTTTTAAAAAAAATCAATAAAAATGAATATTTTTTAAAAAAAATGTTATTTTTATGTTAAATTATTGGTAAATTTAAATGATACACTTATATATATTAAATGACGAAGATCTAAAAAGTGCTTTTTATAGATTATTTGATAGTATTGTAAGCTATGCTAAAAGCATTCTACTTAGTAGTGAAAATTATGAATACAAAATACACGAAGCGCGTAAATCTTTCAAAAGACTTAGATCTCTTCTTCGCATTTATAAATATGCTATTGATGATGACATATATAATGAATTAAATACTTTGTTTAGAGATGCAGGGCGTCAGCTTGCTCATTTCAGGGATATTGATGCGATTAGCGAATGTTTGAGTAAATTTGAAGTAAAAAGCGAAAATAATATTAAATTAATAAATTGGCTTAAAAAGCAAATAGATGCTTTAAGATTCGACAACTATAACCACGAAATTAACTTAGCTATCAATAATGTGATTGTCGATATTGAAAAATCTATTGAAATTAAAAATAATATAATTCTTGCCCAAAATTTGAAATCGCTTACCAAAAAAGGTATTAAAAAGATTTATGATAAAGCTAAAACTCTATATTATAAAAATATGATTGACGATAGTGATATTATGATGCATGAGCTAAGAAAAAAAGTAAAATTTCTATGGGATGTAGCTTTAATATTTAATACACAAGATTCCGAGGATATTAAATTTGCAGAAGAAATACATACTCTTTCTACACTTTTGGGAGATTATCATGATCTTGTACTTACATTCGATTTTATATATAACGAAAAACTTATTATAGATGAAGATAATTTTGTAAAATTCAAAAAAGTCCTATACAAAAGGAAAGATATCATATTACAAAATGCTTTTACACAAGCATCTTATATATTTGGGAAACCAACTGATATATTTGTAGCTGAATTATTAACCAAATTTAATAATAAGCACAAAAATTAAATCAAAATATAATATTAATTATTATAGGCTATTCTATAAAATACAAGCCAGAATAAGAAAAACTTAGCAATAATATTATAAGAGATAGCCATCCTATTGACATTCTAACTATTCCGATAGGCTCATCAGAATATATCGGTGGATGCTTTAGTTTGATAAAATACTTTGCCAAAAATGCCCAAATTAACCAACCAGACCATGCTTGGAATAACATTGGAAATGTAGAATAAATCTTATCAATAATACTAAAATAATTTTCTCTTAAATAAAAAATATTATCCGTTGGTTTTAAAATTTCTAGAAATTGATGTATCGAACCAAAAATTGATAATAAGCCAAGCCCCAGCAGTATATAAAAAATAGATTTAGATATAATTGAATGAGTCTTCTCACCAAACATTGCATAAGTGATATGCCCTCCATCAAGCTGCCCCATTGGCAGCATATTTAGAGTCGTTACAAACAAGCCAAACCAACCTACATTAAGAAATGGGTAATGATAAATCTCATTCATTGGTGGCAAAAAACCATTAGGGTTAGCAAATAATTTACTCAAAAACGAATAAGATAAAGTATCGCCAAAATACAAGCCAAATTGTGGTATATTACCATTGTGTTGAGTAATATATTCAGGGTGAATATTATATAGATAACTGATACCTGGCAAGGTATATAATCCATAAATCAAAAATCCTACTGCTACTACAAACCCAGCAATAGGTCCAGCTACACCTATGTCAAATAATGCCTTTCTATTTGGTATTTGAGATCTCATCTTAATAACAGCGCCAAAAGTACCAAAATTAAGAGCAAACGTGAATGGAAAAGGAATATAGTATGGAAGAGTGGCATCAACTTTGTGATATTTTGATGCAAAATAATGACCAAACTCATGTGCAGATAAAAAGGTGAGAATCAATATAGCATACGTCAAACCATAATGCCAATTCAATACCTCAGTCCAATCCTTGCTTAACCATTGAGTGCCAGACATCATACAAGTAATAAAGGTCAATATAAATAAACCTAAATGAAGAAACGGAAACTTGCTCCGTTTCTTTGTAACTTCATTATTCAGATCGCTCATATTTTAATTATCAGAACTTATTTCAGGTTTCATTTGAGGGAACAATAACACATCTCTTATTGATTTTTGATTAGTTAGTAGCATTACCAATCGATCTATACCTATACCAAGACCAGAAGTTGGGGGCATACCTATTTCTAACGCATTCAGAAAATCTTCGTCCACTATCATTGCCTCTTCATCGCCAGCAGCACGGCTAAGAGCTTGTTCTTCTAATCTATCACGTTGGTCTCGTGCATCATTTAATTCTGAAAAGGCATTTGCAAGTTCTGAGCCATTTACAAATAACTCAAAACGCTCTACCAATCCATCTTCACTACGATGCTTCTTGGCAAGAGGCGACATTTCCAAAGGATAATCTATCACAAAAGTTGGATGAATTAAATTAGGTTCTACTTTTTCACCAAAAATTTCATCTAAAATTTTCATTATGGTCATAGATTCATCAACCTTTACATTAATCTTTCTAGCAATTTCTAATAATTCGACCTTAGTTTTGCCTTTGAGCTCATAACCAGTATATTCCTTATATAAATCATACATCTTAGCTCTACGGAATGGTTTAGCTAAGCTAATTTCTTTATCATCAAAATTAACTACATCAGATCCATTAATAACCATAGCTATATGATTAATTAAATCTTCAGTCATATTCATCATCCAATTATAATCCTTGTAAGCTACATATATCTCCATAGCAGTAAATTCAGGATTATGCATTTTGTCCATACCTTCATTTCTGAAATTCTTACTTATTTCATATACTCCTTCAAACCCACCTACTATCAATCTCTTTAGATATAATTCATCAGCAATTCTCAAATACAATGGTATATCTAAAGCGTTGTGATGAGTAATAAATGGACGAGCAGAGGCACCGCCATAAATTGGTTGTAATACAGGAGTTTCTACCTCCAGCCAACCTCTATCGTCAAAATACCTTCTCATTGTAGAGATTACTTTAGCACGTTTACGGAACACTTCACGATTTTCATAGTTGACTATCAAATCAAGATAACGTTTACGATAACGTACTTCTTTATCGCTAAAAGCATCATATACTATTTTATTACCTTGCTCATCAATCTCTTCTTTGGCAACGGGTATTGGAGTAAGAGATTTACATAGCAATTGAGTCTCTTTTGAATGGATCGAAATTTCGCCCATTTTCGTTCTAAAAGCAAAGCCTTTAATTCCAACTATATCACCAATATCTAATAATTTAAAGTTTTCATAAAATTCTGGTTGATCATCTTTTTTGATATAAATTTGAATTTTTCCTACTTCATCTAAAATATGAAAAAATGATGCTTTACCCATCTTGCGAATGGTCATTATCCTACCAGCTACTGCTACATCAGATAATTCCTCAGGCTGCTCATCTTTAAAATTTTTTAAAATCTCAATAGTAGAATGAGTCTTTTCAAAAGTATAGGGATAGGCAGTAATTCCAGCAGATTCTAATAAAGCTAATTCTTCTAACCTACGTAATTCGTGTTCGTTTTTTTCTTTTGCCATTGTTATTTGATTTTGGTAATTAATAAAAGCATATTAACGAAAAAATTATCACCAAATTATTTATTTAATAAAAATTATATTATATTACAACATATCTATGCTTTTTACAATTTTATAATTATTTTAAAAAAAATCCGAAGCACAGAACTATCGGATTTTTATATATTTATATTATATCTTCCAATTTTTATGGGAGTTTAGTAAGCATTATTCTTAGCTCCTTCTTGCCTTTGTAATCAGGCATAATCTCTCCACTTACCAATGGTCCACGAGGATTGTCTATTTCCAAAGCTAAGAAAGAATAGCTCATATAGTGGAAGTAGCGAGTTAGCATCTTTTCATCGGGTAAACCATTATAATAAAATATCGAACATAATTTATCAGGATTATTAGGATGGTCTATATTAATTAAAGCAGATACTTTGTTGATAGGATAGCTCTTATCCTTTGCTATTAATTGATTATCATCAATATTAATATGATCAGTTATTTTTTTCTTCATACTATTAATTAAATTATTGTTCTTGAAATTACCTAATAATATCAAAGAATTATTATTGATTAAGTCGTCATTTACGCTACCTGATTCGATTACATCAAAATTATATCCACTTTCTTTTAATTTATCTACAAATTTGATGGCTATACTATAATCGCTACTATTCTTATCTGGAATTACAATTATTGGATTACTATTAAGCGTTCTATTGAAATTAAACGGTTTTTCCCAACTATATACTTTACGTAAGCATTCGTAATCTGGGTCAATTTTAATTTCTTTACAATTTTCAGGCAATTTAAAAGTAAAAGTATTAGAAGAGTCTTTTATCTCCATATATTCTTTAGTGCTTTTGCCATCTGCTTCGAAAACAATTGGTAATTTACTTTGAATAAAGTTTTTAGCATTGATAGTAATAGTGAAATCTCTACTCTTGGATGTTGTATTGAATAATGTTCTGGTAATATGATATTCTGGTAGATTTTTATTATCTAACCATTGGTTAAAAATCTTTTTGATTGGATATGGGCTATTGTCTGCTTTAGCTTTAATATCAAATTCATTAGCCAGATTTGACCAATATGCTTTCTTACCTTTATTTTTGGTTGCGAAAGATTTAAGAGCATCAAAAAACACATCTTTACCCATCAAATTCATTATCTCTATAAAAATAAAAGCTCCTTTTTGGTAGCCTATTGTGGCATCAAATATATCGCTTTGGTATTTAAAAGTCCTAACAGGGTAATTCTTTCCAGCAGGTAGTGCGTCAATTTCAATTAGTGCTTTCTTACGCCAATCTACCAATCCAGCTTCGTTATTAAGTAAAGCATTAT
>JBDHXE010000136.1:0-6798 GCA_039810525.1 Chlorobiota bacterium
TTATATCTGCCCGCTGGTATATCTTGCACTAATATTGTTTGAGTAAATACTACTGTGCCCGATGGCTCTTCCGTTACAGTGATTGTTGTAGGACAATTACTTATATCGCCTACTCCTTCGTTTTTAATTTCTACCGATGGGAAGAATGGACGACCTGCTATTATTTCACTAGTTGCTTGTGGATATTTGATTGCATAAGCATGAGCTTGGATTTCATCGCTTACTTCAAAAGTAAACGCAGGCTCATCTGCTCTTCTATACTGATCGTTATACGACTCCATATCGTTAGCACTACGCAATACTACTACTAATACTCCCTTATATTCTCCCGGAACAGAAGATTTATATGTTCCAAAATCTAATTGAACCACTTGTTTTGCTTTTACTAAGAATTGACCAGCGTTTGCTGTATCCCAATTGATTACTCTTTCGAACATTAATTCATTAGTTTTATTATTATAAACTCTATAATATGCATCAAATTTAGCTATGCTACGCAAACCTGTATTTTGAACTTCTGCTCTTAGATCCATACTGAGATTTCTTGGATATTTATAGAATCTTGGCTCTTTGTTGCTTAATGGCATTGTGATACTTCTTGCCGCAAGATCCCACTCCCAAGATACTGTAAAGTTTTTCTTTATTGTTTTATATTCTGTAGAACCGGGTTTTTTAAGGCCTGCTATCACTTGATACTCACCACCATTTGAAATCTTTAACCCATAGTTATCAACTACAGCCGGACCTACTGCATTTTGTATATTGTATATAAAATTAGCATCTAACATACCAGGATCACCAATTGGAATTTCATTACTACCATTATATTGAGCTTCGTAAACAGTGGTTGTGCTAGGTAGAGGACCTACTATTTTATAAGTTATCATTGTACCAGCTGCTTGCGTATTACCAAATCGAAGCATTGGACGTTTGAAATAAGTATCATTTCGTGTAGTTCCATTATATACCTCACCTGCCAATAAAATATCATCTGGCGACTTATCAGACGGGAAAATCTCTTTAATTGGAATTACGAAATCTACCAAATAATCTTCCATTTCACCATAGCAGTAACCATACCATCCACCATAGTATGCATTGTCATAAGCATAACCATTCCAGCAAGCATTATAAGCATTGTTAAGATTATAATTGTTTACTGTGGCGGTAGTAGAATAATAGTAACTTGTAGCTATACGCATTCGGCCTACACCTGTTGCATTTGTTTCTGGCACTGTAAATTCCCATTCTTGCATATAATTATATTTACATCCACTATAATATGCACGCCAATCATAAGTATTTGAGCCAATCTTTTTAACCTTATTAGTAGCTATACTCTGCGGACTATTTAGCCATTCGTCAGCATCATGAAAATCACCATCTAAGTTCCAATCTATAAACAATCTGGTTGTGTAATATGTATTATAGCAATATTGATAAGTCATATATTGATAATAATCATAATTAGCCCACACCCTCACTCTATAAGTAGCACCCGGTTCTAATTCTCCTTTTACACCTGTATATTTATAACAGCCTTCCCAAGGACCTGTATAAGCACCAAGATTTATATTGGTTCTACTTTCACGGTTCAATTTTATCTCGCCTGTTTTGGCATCGTAAATTTGCACTTGAAGTATTGGTACCGTAAAATACCTATAATTATACTGTGAATAATATAATGGATAACACCAAAACGATTCAGGATAGCCTATACCAGCATTACCAGGCACCATAGCTGCACTTGGCACACAGTAATTCTGGGGACCTTCTTGTGCATTAGCATCCGTGATACTAATACTTAGTACAATAATAAGAGACACTATTGCAAACAATCTCTTATAAAATAAGTTAACAGAATTCATTTTTACCTCTACAATATTAATTTAAAAATATTTATATTTCCATTTCCTCAAATATACAATTTTAATTATTTAATATCAAAAAAAAATTATTATTTTTTTATTAAGTCTATAAAATTCATATTATTCTATATTTGCAAACGTTAATTTACAATCTAAATTAGGAAAAACTAAATCATTCCTAATTATTAATATATCTATCTTTATTACTATATTCATATTGTATTTTATTTATTAATTTACTACAGAATTTTTGTTCATCTAAATATTTTTTATATCACTTTAACATTTTAGATGCAAAGAGTTATTACTTTATATTTATTTTTTCTTAATTATGTAGATTTGATACGACATTCAATATAATTTGATAATATTTACTTGTATATATCGTATTATTTTGAATATGTTAGTTAGAATATTATTTGTAATCTTTCAATATTTTTTATTTTGAAATATATATTTAATCTTTCTTTACTTTTGCATTACTAATAGATATTTAATATCAGAGAATACAATCATAGTATGAAACTTGTTATTTTTAGCTTAATCTTATCAATTTATAGTATTTCCTTATTTAGTCAAGAGCTACAAATAAAGAATATATATATAGACAATCAAAGAGTTTTCGAACCCGACGACAAAGACTGGTTCTTTGGTGCCCAATTTATGAACTTCTTCCACAAAACGACACACAAATACGTAATCAAAGACGAATTGCTATTCTACCCCAATTCAACTACTGACGAAGATTATATCTACGAAACCGAACGTAACCTTAGACAAACCGATTTATTCTCTAGTGTCAAAATTGAATTTGATTCCTTAGGCTACAATACTTACGATGCATATATAATTACCAAAGATAGGTGGTCACTCTATCCCTCCATACCATTTGGAACTGGAGGCGGTGAATATGTATATGGCGCTAAAATTGACGAATATAATTTATTCGGTACAGGTACATATTTGAAATTAGAAGCTCTACATCGCAGCGAAAATAATATCGGGTGGCAAGGGCAAGTCCAAATTAGAAATAAAAGAATTTTTAGAACACCATTTCTATTTGATTTTATGCTTACTTCGCACCAATACAAAACGATCCAAAATCTAAGCTTATACAAACCCTATATCAATCTCGACACAAGATACTCCTATGGTGTAATTGCTCTGAATGGCTTTGGATCTAATTTCGTCTATACACCCGATTCGAATATGAACATAGTACCTTATCAAGAGCAAAATATCAAAGCTTTCTTCTCAAAGTCATGGTTTAGAAACGACAGAATTTTTGCCAATTTTGCTATTGAAGTCAACAATTCCGATAGAAGCAGCGACAAACTAAGATTAGCATACGACAATTCTGGCAAATTCCTCCTTATGTTCTCATCTGTCTCACAAAAATTCTATCCAATCAAAAACATCAACTACTATCATACAGAGGATATGCCAATAGGCGGCTATGGCTCTGCTACACTCGGCAAAATATTCCCTATTGAGAGCAAAAATGGCGACAATCTATACTACGTAGGCGGACAAGGAGAAATATCATATTACAAAGATAATTTATACCTCTTCGGGCAATTAACAGGTGCATCTGGCTTTTGGCATTCGCAAGGACAATACACATATCAAGAATTTTTAGGGCTCGGATTCCTTAGATTTTCTAATTCACTACTACTTGCCGCAAGATTCAATCAGCAAACTGTATGGAATTGGACTGCATATAGACAATTATTACTTGATAATACACGCGGGTTGAGAGGATACGAACTCAACAGATTAGCTGGCGACAACCGAATAATTAGTAATATAGAATTAAGATACTTCCCCGATATCCCTATTTGGGTAATTAACTTATCAGGGGTATTGTTTGCCGATATTGGTACAGTTTGGAATCAAGATAAAAAAATATTCGACACACAATTCTATTCATCAGTTGGAGCAGGTATTAGATTGCACTTTACCAAATCTGCAAACCCATCACAAACAATAAGAATTGACTTTGCTTACAACACCTACGATAAAAAATTTGGCGGCATAATAATATCTACCAAACAACTATTCTCTGCTTTTGGCAATCACGACTACAAACTACCAGAAGTATTCGGCACTACCAATGATATAGAATAACAAAATTAATAATTTCCTTTCATTAAATTCATTATATTTGTAGAAAACAATATTGCAAATGAATTATGTCTAAACACAAAACATTAGGACAAGTATATACACCCAAATGGATTGTTGATGAAATATTAGATCTTGTTGGATACAATAATTCTGTTATTTTAGATAAAACAATATTAGAACCAGCTTGTGGCGACGGTGCTTTTCTTATAGAAATTGTAAAATATATATAAAGACTGCCAAAAACAACAATTACAACGCCCAACAAATTAAAAATAACCTCGAACAATTTATATATGGAATAGAGATTGATAAAGAAGAATATAATAAATGTATAATTAATCTAAATAATTTTGTAGAAAATGAATTTAATATTTCAAATGTAAAATGGTCAATATTTAATAACAATACATTAGATTTATATAAATTATATATTGGCAAATTTGATTATATAGTTGGTAATCCACCATATATCAGAATCCATAATTTAAATGCTGATACAAGGCATATTTTAAAGAATGAGTTTTTATTTTCTGAAGGTACTATTGATATTTACTTATCATTTTTTGAAATGGGCTTTAAAATGCTAAACAATGTAGGTATTTTGGGATATATCACTCCAAACAGCTACCTACACAACACCTCATACAAGAAATTCCGAGAGTATTTAAAACAAAACAAAAACTTAAGAATACTTATTGATTTTAAAGCTAATAAATTATTCAATGGCTTTTCTACTTATACTGCTATTTCTATTTTCCAAAAAGACTATAATAAAGATTACTTTATACAAAGAATTAGTAAACGACAGCATCAAAGACATAAATCATATTAATTACTACAACTTAGACAGCAAAGATTGGTCGTTTACAAATAGCGAAAATACTGAATTTTTAAAAAAATTAAATTCAAATAAAAATTCAGCCATAAAGGATTATTTTGATGTGCAATACGGTTTTGCTACATTAAGAGATAATAATTATATCGGTAAAATATCTGAGACAAACAACAAAGATCTAGTATTATTCAATAATTCATTAATAGAAAAATCAATATTAAAAACAGTAGTAAAGGGTTCAAGATTTAAAGGCGACATTGACTATAATTATAAGATACTTTTCCCTTATAAATTATTAAACAATAGATATGTTGTTATACCAGAATTTGAAATGAAGGAAAGCTATCCAAATTGTTACCAGTATCTTTTAGCTAATAAATCTGAATTATTAAAAAGAGATATAGAAAAAGATGCTCTGTGGTATGAATTCGGAAGAAGTCAAGGTATACAAAGTATACATAACGAAAAAATCATATTAAGTACCTTAATTAATGGTAAGATTCAATTCTATAGAATACCTTATGATATATTGATGTATTCAGGTTTATTCATAATCAAAAATAACTCAAAATCAGAATGGAATATTCTAGAACAAACTTTACAATCCGAAGACTTTTAGAAATATATTCGATTAACAGGCAAAGACTTTTCAGGTGGATATAAATCAATTACTTCAAAGAAAATAAAAGAATTTAAAATTAACAGTAACAAAAATTTAACTCTATTCTAATTATGTACAACGAAGATAAGCTAATCATAGCTATTAAAGAATCATTTATAAACAATTTGGTTCTCGAAGTAACAAAAAACTTTTCCCTTTACACAAGTATATGGCAACTATGCTACAGGAAATTTGGGGCAATAATTACAAAATAAATTTTTTAGATTCAGACAATCAAGAAGCAAAAGTAGAAGGCAAATATTATCCAAAATTTGTAGATATTGTAATTAGTGATAATAATATGCCAATATTTTGCTTAGGAGTTAAATTTATTACAAGCAATTACAAACAAAATTCCATCAATTATTTTGAAAATATGATGGGAGAGACTGCAAATATACAAGCAAGCAACATCCCTTATGCACATATTATCATTCTGAGATATAAAACACCATATTATACAAAATTTGATTCTGTAAATCCCTCACGTATCGAAACTATAAGTGCTTACGATATTAAGAAGTACCTTAATTTAATATTTGACAATCCACAAGCACACCGTCCATTTGAAATATCAACCTTTTTTGTCAATATTGATGAAAAAAACTACAAAGTACAAAAAGCAGACTTATCTGAAAGTATTGAATCTTCCATTTGCAAACTTATTGAAAATAAATTATCTCCTGAAAACCTCTTCAAACAAATTGAAAATTACAAACTGCACTACGAGACCAATCATCATCAGTAAATTTAATTATCAATTATCGTGATTTTTTTTGTAATTATTTTCTTTCTTACGTGTCTTTTATTTTCTACTTTAATGATGATTTTAACTTTTTTAGAAAAATTATGTATTCTAAATATATTATGCTTCTACTTATTTTGGCTATCTTTATTGGTTGTTCTACCAAAAAAGATGCCCTGCTATCTATAAGCAAAATAGAGAAAAAAAGAGACATCGATGGCACTTACTACCAAGACGTCTCAATTAACAACAGAGGAGAAATGCCCGCTCTATTTGTAATATTAATTGGAAATGCATACTCTAATGGTAAAATTATACAAACCGTAGAAAAAGGATTTGGCGATATCTATCCCAACGAAACTAAAACCTTTCCTTTATTCTATCAATATGTTGGTCATTTAGACCCCGATTCTGTAAATTATAGCATTACTTATTCTCAATCAGACAATTCACCTATCAGATGATCAAATTCTTCAAAATATTATTTGCTATCATATTGTGGGGAATTGTTTCTTCCGTAGCTTTAGTCGTTGCATACAAATATATCAATCCACATATTACA
>JBDHXE010000137.1:0-6792 GCA_039810525.1 Chlorobiota bacterium
CCGCCTTTAAGATCAAGCCCTAATTTCAATGCGTTCTTTTTAGAACTTTCCAAATCAGCACCATAAGTTTTCTTGAACTCATCCATTATTTTTAAAGAGTCCTGTGTGTTGCCCGCTTTTTTGGCACGTTCCTGATACTCTTTTAGATCTTTTTCGAGATTACTCTCTGTAAAGGTTGGTATCATAACAGCTATTGCCGCTATTATAGGAACAAATATCAAAAGAAGCTTTCCAATATTATTTTTCAAGTAAAATGCCTCCAATTATTCTATAAATATATTTTTTTCAGTTTTACAAAATTTACAGACTACAAATTTATATCTATTTTTTGCAAAAATCAAATGATTTTTAAGGAATTGTTTATATTTAATTATTAATTATCAGAATTACTTACTTTTGTGTTTTTAACTAAATCGTAATATGCTATTTGATTTAATAATAATAAATTATAATACTCCCGATATTACTATCGAATGTATTAATTCTGCAAAGAAAACTTTTCTAAATGATAATTTCAATATCATTGTAGTGGATAATAATTCTACAGATAATAGTGTTGTCATATTTAGAGAAATTTTCAAGGATATTAACATCGTAGAAACCAAAAGAAACTTAGGATATGCTGCAGCTATCAACGAAGGAGCTAAATTAGCTATTACTAATATATTTATATTATCTAATTCGGATATTGTATTTTTAGAAAATTCTGTACGTAATTTAATCGAACCAATTTTGAGCAATAAAGCTGATATTACAGGACCTCAATTATTGTATCCTAATAATTTATGGCAAGAGTCTTACAATCAATTTCCCGGATATAAACTTGGATTAGCAGACATACTATTAATTAATACAATCAAAAGAAATTATTTAAGAAAATATTATAAAATTGATAATAAATTTAAAAAAAATAAAAAGGTTGATTTTGTCGATGGAGCCATTTTGGCAACAAATAAAAAATATTTCGAGCTAATTGGTGGATACGATACCGAATTTCCATTTTATTCTGAAGAAACCTCATTCTGCTACCAAGCTACCAAAAAAGGAGCAAGAATATACCATATACCAAATTCCATATTAATTCATTACCGAGGTGCAAGCTATGGTATTAATAAAATTCCAATCAACTATATCGAAAAAATGATATATTCCAAAAAACAATTTTGTGAAAAATATAAATCCAATTTTGAATCTAAATTTTACTATCTCTGCGAAAAATATCATTTTCTTATATTGCATCTACTAAGTAAAATATTTAGTCATCAAGATACTAAATATGGAAATAATTATTTTGAAATATATAAAATTTGGGGCAAAGTACTTAATGAAACCTAAATTAGCTATTTGTTATAGAATATATCCTGCTATATCTAAAATTCCAGCTATACATGCAGATAATAAATATAAAATGAGCGAGCTATGCCTTCGTTCATTTGTGAGGGCATTAGATGGGATAGAGCCCAGAATATGGGTATTATTAGATAATTGCAACCAACATTACAACGATTTATTTATTAAATATCTTCAGCCATATCAGTACGAATTAATTAATCTTAATAAAAAAGGTAATGCTGGTACTTTTGGTATGCAAATGGATATTCTATCAAAGCAGAATTTCAGCAATTATATATACTTTGCCGAAGACGATTATTTCTATTTAGAGAATGCCTTTTTGAATACAATTAATGTCTTGATCAACAATAATACAGAATTTGCTACACCATACAATCACCCAGACTATGATAATTTGCCTCTACATAATTATAAATACTCTATCGAAAATTTAAATGGTATTAATTGGAGAAATGCAGCTAGTACCACAATGTCGTTTATGACCACTAAGAATAATTTAAAGAAATATTATAAAATATTTGATTCATATACCAAACTTAACTACGACGCTTCAATGTGGTTTGCTATTACTAAGTTAAATTTAAAAAACCCCTTCAATATATTGAAACTTTCACTTTCCAACATAACATATTTTAAAATATTTTTAAAGACATTCTATTTTGCACCACTTGCACCATTTGGCAAAAGTGCAAAATTGATATCGCCAATTAAATCATTAGCTACTCATTTAGATAATCAAGGTTTACCACCCGGAATTGATTGGGATAAAGAATTTGAGAAATTAAATTATGGCTTATAAGATAACTGATAATTGTATAATGTGTGCTAAGTGCGAGAGAATATGCCCTATGGATGCTATCTCAGTTGGTAATACTACATTTGAAATAAATCCAAGAAAATGCAACGAATGTAAAAATATTGATGAAGGGCCTCTGTGTGTAGTAGTTTGTCCCATAAACGTGATTATTAAGAGAGATAAAGATGATAAAGCAAAATTGTGAAATAATAATAAATAATGGGATTATTACCTCAATTAAAACAATTGAGCAAGGAATCACAATATCGATTGATCATAATAAATACTTTTATAAAGATGCCTTTGTAATACCAACTTTTACCGACTCACATTGTCATATTTGGGGTTTAGGTATGAAAACCTTAGGATTATATTTTGATAATTGTAGAACCCCAGAGGAGTGCGTTATCCAATCAATTAATCATCAGTTCAAAAGAGGCGATTGGTTAATTGGGCGAGGTTGGAATGATGAATTATGGAACGGGCAGTTGCCTAATAAAAATATTATAGACAAGTATTATCCCAATATACCAGTTTGTTTCATAAGAGTAGATGGGCATTGTATGTGGGTCAATTCTAAAGCATTAGAACTAGCTGATATCACTTATGATACTCAAATAGATGGTGGTGAAATATGCTTAGATTCTAATAATCATCTTACAGGGCTACTAATTGACAATGCTATGACATTAATAGAAAAAATAATGCCTAAATTTACTGATAAACAGATGGAATCATTTGTAGTTAGTGGGCTAGATCAAGGTTCTAAATCCGGTATTATGAAATTCCATGATATGGACGTGAATGAGTCGAGCCATCGCTGCTTTATTAATTTAGATAAAGAAGGATTATTGCAGAAGAAGGTATATTCATTTCTAACTGCACAAAACGAAGAATATTTAGATTATTACTTACCCAAATACAATGGTAATAATTACAAAGTTCAGGGTATTAAATTATATGCCGATGGGGCTTTGGGTTCACGAGGTGCATTTCTACACCATAATTACAACGATTGGAATACTAATGGAATTGAATTGATGCCAATCAATCAAATGTTTAAAATTAGCGAGAAAGCATCAAAAGAAGGATATGATATTGCTATCCATGCCATTGGAGATAAAGCAGTAAGCAATGTGATTGAAGTTTACAAAAGGTTAAGAAATCAAGGATTTGATAATAATTTAAGAATAGAACATTCTCAATTAATTCAGCCATTTGATATAGAATTATTTCATAAATATAATATTATAGCCTCGGTCCAACCAACACATTGCATATCTGATGCATATATGGCCGACAAAAGATTAGGAAAAGATAGAGCCAGACAGATAGCATACAAATGGAAAAGTTTGATTGATAATCAAGTAACATTAGTTGCTGGATCAGATTTTCCAATAGAATCAGAAAGCGTTATTCTTGGGCTACAAGCATTTACTCATAGAATACCATTTAATTCTACATTACCGTGGAATAAAGAAGAAATAATTACCCTTGATAATGCACTCAAATCATATATAGAGCTACCACAAATAATAGTTAATAATAAAATTGGGATTAATGTAGATCAAAAATCCGATATTCTGGTATTAACGGGAGAAGTAAATAAGATAGATACTTGGAGAATTAAAGCCATTTGCTTTGGGAATGTTAATAACTTTTATACAGAAAAGCAGATTATATAGATTTCATTTTTTATATTTGTAAACTTCAGTAATTATAAAAAGAAAATGTTAAAATTAGAATTCCAAAGTGATAATAGCAAAGTATTAGAGTCTAAATTAAATCAATCACAATTAGATGCAGTAACTACTATAAATGGTCCATTACTCATTATAGCTGGTGCTGGTAGTGGTAAGACCCGTGTGATAACTCATAGGATCGCTTATCTTATAGAACAAGGTAAATCACCAGAGTCTATTCTTGCTCTTACTTTTACCAACAAAGCCGCTAAGGAAATGAAAGATAGAATAGCCAAATTAATAGAGCCTGACAAAGTAAATAAAATATGGGCAGGTACATTCCATTCTATTTTTTCTCGAATTTTAAGAATAGAAGCTCACAAACTTTTTTATTCGCACGATTTTAGTATTTACGATCAAGATGATTCGTTATCAGCAATTAGAACAGTAATGAATGAATTAGGTGTTAATGTCCAGACAATTAACCCACAAAAAGTTCGTTCCTACATCTCTTCTGCCAAAAATAGAATGATCAATCCATTACAATTCTCTAATTCTGCTGATAGCCCAAGCGAAAAAATTATTGGACAAATATATTCAGAATACGAAGCCTATCTTAAAAAAAATAATGCTATGGATTTCGATGATCTTTTGTTAAATATAATTAAACTATTCAACGAAAGTCAAGAAACCTTACAATTTTACCAAAATAAATTCAAATATATACTTGTAGATGAATACCAAGATACTAATAAAGCCCAATACAAATCTATCAATATGCTCGCCAAAGCTCATCAAAATATTTGTGTTGTAGGTGATGATGCACAGAGTATATATAGATGGCGTGGTGCTGATATTCAGAATATACTAGATTTTCAGAAAGATTATCCATATTGCAAAGTTGTGAAATTAGAGCAAAACTATCGCTCCACCAAAACCATTCTTTCAGTAGCCGATTCCATTATAAAACATAATAGAAATCAATTAAAAAAGAAAGTGTGGACTGATAACCCAGAAGGGAACAAAGTAAGATTAGTAGGTAGTTATACTGATAGAGAAGAAGCAGAAAAAGTAATTGAGCTAATCAACGAAGAGAAAAATTCTGGAGCAAACAATGGAGATATTGCAATATTCTATAGAACTAATGCTCAATCATTATTATTCGAAAATAGTCTACGAAAAGAGAACATACCTTATGTATTAGTTGGCTCATTATCATTTTACAAAAGAAAAGAAATCAAAGATATATTAGCATATTTCAGGTTATTGATAAATAACAATGACGATGAAGCTCTACTAAGGATTATTAACGAACCTCCAAGAGGTATAGGGCTTACATCATTAAAATATTTTAAACTATACGCTACTCAATTCAAAATGAGTTTGTTCGAAGCTTTCAAACACTCCGAAGAAATACCAGAATTGCAAAAGAGAGCTCAAAATTCAGCAATTGCTTTTACAAAACTATTCGAAGAATTTAATCAATTAAGTGAAAATCAAAATAATTGGCAAACTTACCACGATTTCATTAGTAAAACTGGTTATCGAAATATGTTAGAAGAGCTACAAACTGATGAAGCATTCGATAGAATCGATAATATTGAACAACTATTAACAGATATTCAAAGATTTTTTGAAGATAATGAAGAAGGTACTTTGTCTAACTATCTCCAACAGATTAGTCTTGCAACTGACGCCGATGAGAAAGATTTATCAACTGATAAAATTACACTTATGACTGTACATTCTGCAAAAGGATTAGAATTCCCTATTGTATTTGTAACAGGTATGGAGCAAGGCCTATTTCCGCTAGAACGTGCAGATATGCATCCAGATGAAAAAGAAGAAGAACGAAGACTTTTCTATGTAGCTGTTACTAGAGCAAAAGAGAAATTATTCTTAAGCCATTCACAAACAAGATCCAGATATGGCACCAAGCAAAATCAAACAATATCCCAATTTATTAAAGACATACCTAGTAGTTTGATATACTCTACTTTCGAATCCTATGGTAGAGATTCATACCCCGTTAGAAAATCAATACCTCGTACAGAATTTAGAAATTCAAAAAATGAATATTCACAAATTAACCCGCAAACTGAAAATTATTCTCAAATTCTTGGTCAATCAGGGTTAAAACCGGGCGACAATGTCAAACATCTTCAATTTGGCAATGGAAAAATACTATCACTTAGTGGTTTTGGTCAAAATCAAAAAGCAGATGTATTTTTCGAATCAGTTGGCAAAAAAAGTATGTTATTAAAATTCGCAAAACTTGAAAAATTATAATTTTTTTAATTTTTAAATAATTTTGTAATTTAACCGATATATTATTAAATTGAAATTATTATGAGCGATTTAATAAATATTGGTACAGGAGTAACTGCCATTACTTCATATAGTGGAGGTAATGCTAACAACCCATATTATAAAAAGAGTAATCAAAAAATTAACCCTCAATTTGCTAAATTAAGGATAGGCGAGATAGTACAAGGCTTAATAATAGAAGAACCTATTAATAATATAGCAGAAGTAAGGTTACCTGTTGGGATATTTAAAGCTATATTGCATGGGCATCTTTACAAAGGTGATAAACTATTCTTCAGGATCGAAGAGACTAGCCCTAATTTAGTTCTAAAAATATATTCTGTATCACTATACAAGGAAAAATCTAAATTAGTGCCAGATGAAATATTAAGAATATTAGATTTACCAGTCGAAGATGATTTTATTAATATTTGCAGTGAATATTCACAACTCAAACCACAGATAGTACGCGATGAAATTCTGATTTGCTATAATTCACTGAGCAAATACGCTTCGACAAAAAACACCTCTAATTTCGATAAACCTAATATTCGCAATTCAATCTTTATTACGGACTTAGGTATAGCAGTAGATCAAGATATATATAATAATTTCTTAGAATATTTTTTAGATAAAGATAATTATATTGCCTCT
>JBDHXE010000138.1:0-6773 GCA_039810525.1 Chlorobiota bacterium
AAAATACAAGCTCTTTCTCTAAAAACATAAAATGTGACTGTGACGTTAAAGTGAGACAGCCTCGACTTGTTCTTGCAAATCATTTATTATCATAGACTTATGTAGCTTGCCCTTTTGTGTCTTTTAATTATTGATTCTATTATACTATCATTTTGAATCAAGGAAATATAAGTGAAAATATTTAATTCTCACTTATGAGACAGCCTCAATATGCCCCTCTACAAGTAATAACTGCTGGAATAGTATTTAGTATAATTTTTATATCATACCAAAAATTAAACTTTTCTATATACTTTATATCATATTCTATCATATCTTCTATCAAACAGTTTTCTCTATTGCTTATTTGCCATAATCCAGTGAGCCCCGGTCTAATTATAGAACGAATCTCTTTCATTTGTCGATTGCCAGACAATGCCTTGGTAGAAGCTCGCGGACCTACAAAACTCATTTCACCTTTTATAATATTATATAATTGAGGCAATTCATCTATACTAGTTTTTCGCAAAATTCTTCCGAATTTAGTAATACGTGGATTATCTTTTGGTTTGACAAACGTACCATCTACACTCTCTTTTAGATATTTTTGGTAATCTGGGTGATTAATATCATTTATCATACTTCTAAACTTAATTATTTCAAATTCTCTACCATTGTAGCCCAAACGTTTTTCTTTATATAATATAGTACCGTTTGATGTAATTTTGACAAGAATAGATACTATCAATAAAAATGGGAATAAAATAATCAATAATATAATAGCACATATTTTATCAAAAATATTTTTGCTGCTAATATAAACTTTCTTTTTATCCACAATGCTTTTATAATATTCAATATTTTCAAAAGTCATAATATAATTAATAGTTATAGATTTGATATTTTGTGATTACAAATTTAGAACTTTTATTTATATTAATTGATTGAAATTTACAATTATTAATACTTAATATCGAATTTATTTTTTTAATTTATCATAATTGAATTAAGTATGAATATTAATTCTCCAATTGGAATTTTTGATTCTGGTTTGGGTGGGCTGAGTGTATTAAGGCAGTTTATCAGATTTTTACCAAATGAAAATTATGTATATCTGGGTGATACCGCAAGAGTACCTTATGGCAATAAATCTAAAGATATAATTCAACGCTATGCTATAGAGTGTGCAAATTTTTTGATACAAAAAGATGTAAAAATGATAGTAATAGCTTGCAATACTGTATCTTCTTTGGCAATAGAAAGTGTAATTGAATCCGCAAAGTCTATACCAGTAGTCGGAATGATTAAGCCGGGGTCTCATGCAGCACTTCGCTCTACCAAAAACGGCAAAATAGGTATAATAGGCACAAGGGCTACTATATCGAGCAAGGCGTATAAGTTAGAAATAGAAGCTCTTAATCAAAACAAATCTATTGAGGTAAATAGCCAGCCATGCCCTTTGTTTGTACCTTTAGTAGAAGAAGGGTTGTTAAATTCGGAAGCTACTAGACAAATCGCTTATAATTATTTGCAATCATTCAAAGATTGTGATATTGATACTCTAATTTTGGGGTGTACTCATTACCCTTTGTTAGCCAATATTATTCATGATATTTTGCCCGGAGTCAATCTAATAGATTCGGGTGAGCATGCAGCTGTTAATTCACTGAGGTTGCTGGCCGAACGTAATTTATTGAAAGATGATAGCAATATTTTTGTAGAGCAACCAAAGATTGATTTTTTTGTCACAGATTTACCTCAAAACTTTCATAAGCAAGCTATATCTTTTTTGGGATTTGAAGTAGAAAAACCTGAATTAGTGGAATTAGGATAATGTTTAATATTTTGATAATTATTTTTTCGTACTTAATTGGCTCTATACCATTCTCTGTTATTTTAGTTAAGACGATACATAAGCAAGATATCATTAATAATGGTAGTGGTAATGCAGGTGCTCTCAATTCTTATGAGATAAGTGGTAGCAAATTAACGGGCACAATGGTAATGCTACTCGATGCATTGAAAGGTAGTATAATTGTATTATTATATCACTTTTTTTTCAGAGATAATCTTAATGTGCTTCTGTTGGGCTCAATTTGGGTGGTAATAGGGCATAATTTAAGTATATTTCTGAAGTTTAAAGGTGGGCGTGGATTGGCTACGGCAGCAGGTATTTTTATATTAATCAATCCATATTTATTGATTATGTGGCTATTTGTGTGGCTGGCTTCTTATTTTATGATTCGTAAGAATGTCCATATAGCAAATTCGATAGCACTGATAGGCGCATCTGTTATGGCTTTTTCAACCCCCAATGAAATGCTAGCAATTTTTGATATATTAAAAATAGGGAACTATTTAATTATTAAGATATTATTTTCAATTATTTCGGTAATAATATTAGTAAAACATATTAAACCTTTAAGAGAACTTTTTAGTAAGGATATATAATGGCATATTTTAAATTTGATAATAAAAATATATATTATTCTATTAATGGTGAAGGTGATCCATTAATGTTGCTGCATGGTAATACTACTTCTTCTAAATTATTTGAAAGTGATATTCCTTTTTTTGCACAATATTACAAAGTTGTGGCTTTTGATTGGCCTGGGCATGGCTTGTCTGATAAGTTAGATAAATTTGCTGAAGATTTTTGGCGATATAATGCTAAGTGTGGAATTGAGCTATGCAAATATTTAGGCATAGAGCAGATTGATCTTATAGGAACAAGTGGTGGTGCTCTAACAGCTCTTAATATGGCTACTTTGGAGCCTAATTTGGCACCCAAAATAATTGCTGATAGCTTCTTCGGCAATAGATTATCTAAAGAAGAAGCAGAGAAGATAGTAGCTAATCGTATTAAATTAAAAAGCGATTTTCTAATGCAGCAGTATTGGAAAAATTTTAATGGCGATTATTGGGAGACAATGGTCGATCTTGATTGTGAGCGTATGTTAGAGCTTGGCAATAGGCAATTACCATTGATCTGGGGTGATATTTCCAAAATTAAATCTAAGGTA
Source organism: Chlorobiota bacterium (assembly GCA_039810525.1). Lineage (GTDB taxonomy): Bacteria > Bacteroidota > Ignavibacteria > Kapaibacteriales > UBA2268 > JBDHXE01. Next base: position 3,003 of record JBDHXE010000138.1, read on the forward strand.
TTATTGGTAGGGACTTCTACCGATGATTTAATTAAGGATAATTATGCTAGGATGCTAGAGCTACAGAAGATAATTCCAGATTCAGAAATTAAATTTTATGATTACGGTCGCCATACTTTTATGATAACTGAGAGAGAAGAATTTCGCAGAATAGCTTTAGATTTTTTAAATAATTAATTGATGCCTTATGAGCAAAAAGATATTAGTTGCAGTTGGTGATGGCTCCGAAGATATAGAAGTGGTAGTTCCAATTGATATATTACGCAGAGCTAATTACAATGTTACGATAGCTACTACTAAAGCAGTAGTAATATTGGGGCGTGGTATTGTAATTCAGAATGATATTCTGATAAACTCTCTTGATGGTAGTCTAGTTTACGATGCCATTATTTTGCCCGGAGGCTCTAATGGTGTGATTAATCTAAGCAATGAACCAAATTTGCTTCAAATCATTGCTCGCCATTATACTAACAATAAGCTAATAGCCGCTATTTGCGCTGCTCCATTAATATTGAAGCAAAGTGGAATACTTAATAATAGCTCTAATATTACCTCTCACCCATCTGTAAAAGATGAATTATCGTTTTGCCATTATAAAGAACAAAACTTAGTTTTTGATAATAATTTATTAACTGCAAGGGGTGCTGGTATCAGTTTTGACTTTGCTTTTGCAATTTTAGAATATTTTGGCGACAAAGAAAGCATCAAAAATATTTCATCTTCAATTTTGTATAACATATAATAAGAATATTCTTTAAATGGATTTGATACGATTTAGAATTCTAGTAAATGGTTTGGTACAGGGAGTTGGATTTCGATATTATACATTGAGGATTGCCGAACAATTTGGTGCTACTGGTTTTGTAAAAAATAATTATGATGGTAGTGTTAGCATTGAAATACAGTCTAAGTTATCAATAATAAATAATATATTGAGCGAAATAAAAAGAGGACCTAGCCATTCTTTTGTTAGAGAATTTCAAAAAATTGAAATTGAAGTTGTAATTGATGAAATTGGATTCAAAATAATTAAATAGTGAAGATTATAGTTTTAATATTGCTTACCATATCGTTTAATTGGATTTATGCATCGGCTAATTCTTTTAATATACGATATGCTAATATAGATAAACCTACTCTTGGCTTAGCTCTAAGTGGAGGTGGGGCAAGAGGTATTTCCCAAATAGGTGTATTAAAATTATTTCAAGAAAAAGGTATTGATATTTCGTATATTACTGGTACTTCTATTGGAGCTATAATAGGTGGACTGTATGCAAGTGGATATTCTGTAGACAACTTGGAGCATCTGTTAGTAACCAATAATTGGAGCGAAGCCATATCGCTATCTAAAAATAGACGTAACGAATTATTTATTGATCAAAAAGCAATTTATGATAAAAGTTTATTGACAATTAAATTTGATAATTTTGATTTGATACCAATAGATGGAATTTCGAAAGGTAATCCATTTGATACTTTTATCCAAGGTTTGTTTTGGGGCTCACCTTACCAGCCCGAAATAAATTTCGATTCATTAAAAATACCTTTTAGAGCTATAGCGACTGATCTTGTAAGTGGTAAATCTATTTCGTTTTCACATGGTAATATAAGTAAAATAGTAAGGGCTAGTGCTACTATTCCTCTGAGATACACACCAGTCAAAATTGATTCGATGATATTAGTAGATGGTGGCATATTATCTAATATTCCAGTAGAGCAATTAAAAGAATTTAACCCTAATATAATAGTGGCAGTAAATACTACATCACCATTATATAATAGACCAGATTTGAATTATTTTTGGAAATTGGCCGATCAAATAGTTTCTATTGCAATGGAAGAATTTTCAAGCAAATCTTTGGAGCAATCTGATATAGTAATAGAGCCTCAATTAAACAGGCATAATAATGGAGATTTCTATGGATTAGATAGCTTAATTGATATGGGCTACCAAGCTGCCAAAATAGCTTACCCTAAATTAATTAGTTTGATTAATACGAAATTAATTGAAAGTATCAGACTCTCTGTTGATAGTAATGTAATTAATAGCTTACATTTTCCGTTAAATCTCAATTTAATCGACTTTTCTGAAAATTTAACCAAAGATATAGCTAAGAGATACTCTATAATTAATAATAAATCTGAGTTGTATGAGTTAATTTTATATATTTATAATAATTCTACTAAATTTGAGGAGTTACAATTTACTCATAATAGCGAACTACTAAGTATTAAATTTAAGGAAAAACAAAAAATCACTAATATAGAAATAGTATCAAATATTGGAGGTTTAGATAGTAATGCTATTTTGAATTATATTAATCAAAAGTATAATGCTATTTATAGAGATAATACATTTCTTGCGAATCTTAAAGATGATATTTATAAATATTTAGGAGCAAATAACATTTACTTCTCTAATGTAAAGCTAAGTATAATTCAAAACAAATTAATTATAAATTTATTAAATAATAAAATATTCAGAATTGATATTGCTGGGTCTAAAGTAAATAATTTCATAATTAGAAGAGAATTACTAATAAAGGAAGGAGATGTATTGTCGGTTGCTAATCTTCAAAAGAGTTGGGATTATCTAAATAACACTGGATTATTTAACGAAGTAGAGATATATCCTTATAGAGATAGTAATTCTAATTTGATAGTAAGATTAAACCTAAAAGACGGCGGCACTCAAACCATTAGATTAGGTGGAAGAATTGATTCGGAACGTAATGCTCAAGGCAATTTATTTTTGATTCAAGAAAATCTTTTTAATCAAGGTGGTAGATTAAGCTTTAATATCAATTTGAGTGAATCGTATTTCAATTCAAAATTAAAGTTCGAAAATTCAAGAATTTTCAATACTGAGCTGAGTTTGGCAACAGAATTATATTATAATAGTAGAGATGGATTTGAATATACTCTTAAACCTAATTTGGGTAGTAATAAATATGCTACCAACAAAAGTCTGAATTATGAGACGAGTAGTTATGGCTTAATGCTTACTGGCGGTCTTCAGATAGGTAGGGATGGAAATTTTTATACAAGAGCAAGGTATGAAATGCAGAAATATAATAGAAAATCTGATTCTATAAAGATGGGATATTATACTTTATCTACTATCAAATTTGGTATGATTTGGGATAATTTGAACGACATTAATTTCCCTACAAGTGGTAGGATCATTGAATTGTCGTTAGAGACTAATTTGATACAAAATAACGATGTAGTTGGATTTTCAAAGGCACGCTTTCATTACAATTCATACACTAATATTGGTAATAATATATTTAATACGAGTCTTTTGTTTGGTGCTGGCGATGCTACAATGCCTTATCCAGAATTCTTTTTTGGTGGAGGTATGGAATCTTTTTTTGGATATGGTGCTGAGGAATTATTAGGTAGGCAGATATTTGTTGGCTCATTAGGTTATAGAGTTGATTTGCCGTTCAGTATATTTTTTGATACCTATTTTTTTGCGAGGTATGATATAGGCAATATTTGGGAAAAATATGAAGATATTAAATTAGCTAACCTGAGACATGGGTTGGGGCTAGGTATTGCTATCGATACTCCTATTGGTCCAGCTAAAGTTGCTTTGGGTAAATCACTTTTTTTTACAAATAATTTAAAAGATGTTGTTTTTGGCCAATCTATTTTATATTTTAGCATAGGATTGAATTTAAATTAATTACAAGGTGTTATTATGGCAGAAGTAGCAATTTTCGGTAGCAGAGTAGCTAACCAAGATTCAATTGATTGGCAAAATGC
>JBDHXE010000139.1:0-6700 GCA_039810525.1 Chlorobiota bacterium
GTGATAGTTGTAGTTTGATTGAAAATTGGTATATTCGAAAGTGAAAAACTTGTTAACAGTAGGTGTGGAGCTGTTGTAGTTTGATTGAAAATTGGTATATTCGAAAGTAATTCTATCATTGTTATAAAGTTGGTTACTGTTGTAGTTTGATTGAAAATTGGTATATTCGAAAGTGTTATCGCCATCATTAACCCAATTTTGGTAGTTGTAGTTTGATTGAAAATTGGTATATTCGAAAGTCCCAGTTCAGCAAAGCAGCATGTTCCTGCAGTTGTAGTTTGATTGAAAATTGGTATATTCGAAAGTCAATTCTATAGGCTGGGCTGTCTATATAAGGTTGTAGTTTGATTGAAAATTGGTATATTCGAAAGTGTTATCGCCGTCGGTGACCCAATTTTGGTAGTTGTAGTTTGATTGAAAATTGGTATATTCGAAAGTAGCTTAAAACTCTCTGACAGAGCTTTTTGGGTTGTAGTTTGATTGAAAATTGGTATATTCGAAAGTCCTTTAGGTCGTAGCCATCGGTCTCTAATGGGTTGTAGTTTGATTGAAAATTGGTATATTCGAAAGTTCTGGGTTTTGCAAAAACATCGAACTTTGCGTTGTAGTTTGATTGAAAATTGGTATATTCGAAAGTTCGCGGCGGCGCCTACGTCCGCCAATATGTGTTGTAGTTTGATTGAAAATTGGTATATTCGAAAGTAACAGTTAACAAGTTCTTTAAAAGCTCGCTGTTGTAGTTTGATTGAAAATTGGTATATTCGAAAGTTTGATTATCTGATGATATAATAGCTATTCTGTTGTAGTTTGATTGAAAATTGGTATATTCGAAAGTGCAACTATTACTTTCTTTTACAATACTACAGTTGTAGTTTGATTGAAAATTGGTATATTCGAAAGTAATACAGGAAATAAAAATCAAGTTGATGGAGTTGTAGTTTGATTGAAAATTGGTATATTCGAAAGTCTAATAACAGTGTAGGGACAGGTCGCGACAGTTGTAGTTTGATTGAAAATTGGTATATTCGAAAGTGAAATGTGTTTAAATAATAATCACTCAGGAGTTGTAGTTTGATTGAAAATTGGTATATTCGAAAGTAAGTACTTTGTGATGATTTAGAAACAAGGCGTTGTAGTTTGATTGAAAATTGGTATATTCGAAAGTTATTACACTTAGCGAAGATTTTATCTCCTCGTTGTAGTTTGATTGAAAATTGGTATATTCGAAAGTTATCATGACTGCATTTTTCACAAAACATCTGTTGTAGTTTGATTGAAAATTGGTATATTCGAAAGTATATTGCTGTTACAACTGCTAAAACTAAAGGTTGTAGTTTGATTGAAAATTGGTATATTCGAAAGTTTTGTAAATATACTCAGACATTTTATGATGTTGTAGTTTGATTGAAAATTGGTATATTCGAAAGTTATTGCCCTTGATGATAGCAGCAAAAATATGTTGTAGTTTGATTGAAAATTGGTATATTCGAAAGTTATCTTTTTCCGGTTCTTGAAGTCCAATAGTTGTAGTTTGATTGAAAATTGGTATATTCGAAAGTATTAATTAATAAAAGGAGTTTACAATGAGTGTTGTAGTTTGATTGAAAATTGGTATATTCGAAAGTAAATAACGTGCATTGATACTATTATCAGCGTTGTAGTTTGATTGAAAATTGGTATATTCGAAAGTATTAGGCTCGTAAGTCTAATACTTTCTTTTATTTACAGGCGTTTCTGCTATACCATATTTGTTAGAATAGCTCTAATTGCATACTCATTTTTGGTTTTTTAAGAGATTTTTCTGCTCCATAGAATACTTGCATACCTGCATATTGTTTGTCGGTAATCATAAGAGCAGTTACCTGACCTTCATCTTCCAAGAAATTCTCTACTTTGCGTATATGTGTGCATACATTCTCGTACGATGGGCAATGCTTGATATATATAGAGTATTGCATCATTACAAAACCATTTTTGAGCAAATTGTTTCTAAATCGTGTTGCCGCTTTCCTTTGCTTTTTGGTAACTACCGGCAAATCGAACATTATAAATAACCACATAATATTATACTTATTAAATCTATATTGGCTCATACACTAAATTAGGCAAACTAATAGTTTTACTTTCGTCCATTATATATCGTGCCAATGAAGATGTAGTAAATGTGAGAGCTATAGAGAGCGGTCTCTGCAATTCACCTATTACTACATCTTCGGTAGCTATACGCTGTATATATTTTTTAAAAACTTTCATTTCTTGACTATTCTCGTCATTATCTATATATTCTTTTACCAATAGATCCACAAAAGGGCGATAAGGCTCCATAATATCATCTGCCAAGCAATACGAATTGTATTGATTGTGATGATGTATGCCAATTATTGGCAATAGCCCAGAACCCGATAGAGATTTGGCAGTGAGCGATCTCAAAATAGCATATCCATAGTTTAAAAAATTATTAGGATATTCGCCATCTCTATCTCTTATGAAATGGCTACCTATCAGAGTCTTCCAATACATTCTGGCTGCTACACCTTCTCTATTGCTTTTATCACCCAATTTTACCTTACTTGCCAGATTTCTAAGTGCTATATACTTATCCTCATCAAATGAATGGATTAGATTTGCCTGATTTAATATTTTCTGGCTTATTAGCATTTTCCATAATCTATCTTTTTTGGGTTGGCTAAGCTCCAATTGCTTATTGATAGTCATTGTTTGAGAATAATTACTATCAAAATTTAAGAACATACCAATTGGCAAATGCTTATCATCACAATATATAATGGCTATATTCTTAGATAATAATTTAGTAACTACACTATGTGTATAAGTAGTCTCTCTATTATCAAATATTATTAGCCCTACATCATCGGGATTAATACTATTAATATCGCCCGTATCCCTCGATGTAATTATTATTTGCTCATTCTTGATAGATAAGAAATTAGTATTTTCTATATATATCGTCTTCCTAATCATATATCTTTACTATATTTCCTAAAATATCCATTTTAATTCTTATAGGATTACTTCTTTGTAAGGCACCTACAGATCGGATACGTACTTTTTCATCATCAATCTTAGAAGTAGCTGCTTTATTGTGGCGAAAATTATAGTCTCCTTCACTAAAACTTTGTCCTCTATACAAGTGCTGGCTTATCCATTTTTTATTATTCATATTGGCTTTTATTTCTTCTATAGATGCACCTATTATATACATATAGTTAATTTTGAATATATTGATTAGTTTGCCATATTTATTATTATTGATTACAGATTCGCCATTTTTGACTCTTCTTACAGCATCCCAAAATGTAACATTATCAAATTGCATTTCATTATTACTATCTCTATATACAGATATATGATGGTTATTGCTTGGATCTACATAAGACGAATTGCTATCATATAGCTTAGTTATCTTTGCCGAATTAATTTTGACCCTTACTTTCAATACAGGTACTTTATCTCCATTTTTATTATGAATAAAAAGCTTAGGTACTTTTTGGTTGTTTTCTATAGAATAAACAAAGCTATCAGGAATACCCTTAGTTTTATCGATAGTAATACCTTCTCTACTGATTCTATCTATTATCATATTTTTAATTTCAATAGAAGCTATATTCTGAATTTGCTTAGGGGTTAGCCCAGCTACATTCTTACGTATATAGTAATAATCACGGTTTTCGAAAGGATCTCTACCTTTGCCATATACTGTTTCGTTGTGCAATTGCCCACGTGTAGCCAAAGTCCTATATTTAATCAATTTACCCTTTACTTTGTCTACCTTATTAGCCCAATTTAGCACTTTATCATTAAATTCATGGCATACCAAAACTTGATCTACCATATCTTTCAAATCATCTCTGAAATTCTGCCAAGGAGGTGTAATTTTGACACGCAATCTCTCCTCATTTCTATAAGCGTGATTCGATACATTATGTAAAATTTTAGGATTAATCATAGCAATTACTGCTGCATCTAAAGCATGGTGGCGATGGTCGTCTCTATTTTTGATGATTTCACTTTCTTCGCCATCTTTTATATCATTTTCATTTATTAATATATTATTGAGTCCCCATAGCTCTCTCAATTTAGAAGTAATTTGTCCCGTTGAAACTTGCACATTGTTGCAAATATGCTTCATATATTTAGCAGTAACTTTCGAAGCATATCTTGTATCATTTAATTGTCTATTTACAAAACTGTCTAGCTCGGGGACATCTTCTCTTACGAATTTTAAAGCCTTCTGATAAGGTAGAATTTTAAATGCTTTATAATTAATAGTCTTCCAATTATCTTGGTCTTTAAAGAATTGATAGGGGGTACGGTTACCTTTCAATTGATTGATCTCTCGCTCGCAGAGAGTCTTGTTAGCTAAACTATTATCCAAACTAATCGAAAATGGTACGATATGCTCTATTTCTATCATATTATCTGGAGAAAATACCATTTCTAAAGATATAGGTTTACCAGTATATGGGCTTAAAACAGGAGTAGCTTTTTCTTCCATTTCTTTAAACAATAAGTATTTTTGAACTAAATAATTAGATGCAGTCATTCCTCTACCTTCTAAGAAAATTTTAGCATTTTCTCTATTTTTTTCGTTTAGCCTATTTATTCTCATAGTCTCTTCTCTTTGCTTTTGAGTTTGCTTCAAATTCCTTGCTAACTCAATATTAATTTTGTATGGGTGGCCGTATTTATCAATAAGTGAATTAACAATTTTTTTCAATTGATTTAAAATCTTCATTACAGTCGGATTTTTAATAATATCAGGGTTGGGCAGTTTGTCTAATATATCTAAATCATCTACTTCATTAGCGGCAAAGTATAATTTTTTAACTTCCTTATCATCTAAATGAAAATTATTAATAGTCAATTCCTTAATTAGTTCGTTTCTTTCTTTTGCTTTATATTTTAGTTCAAAAATTTCATTAATTTCATTCATAAATTGATTAATATCTGGATAATTTTTATTATTCCATCTATCGCCAAGAGCATTTCTGATACCCCCCATAATAGTTGATATATAGAGATTATGACCCATTCTCAGGAAAGGTAAAATATTATTTACAGCCTTTAAGCTATACGAACCGTAACCATCTGCCAAAGGCTTAGTAGCTAAATTAAATTTATCTTCATTAATAGGATGATGATTTCGTAAATAATCAGTCAATTTTTCGTCAGTATCATAGTGGTTCATCTTTTCCCAAATTATAGCTTTTACTTGAGAGTATTCATCTTCAGATAGTGATTGAATATATTTTTTATCCAAAATATTATTGATAATATATGTAGTAGGCATATTAGGCATAGATTGGTCGTCATTATAATTACATACTGCGTCCAATTTCTTTAATTTCTTCTTAATCTGCGGAATACTTATCTTAGTGGATTTTTCAGCTGAATAGTTTACCAAAATCTTCTTTTCTTCCAAAGTTAATTCTTTGCTATCAAATTTAATATTATTAACAAATTGCCATGCTCTAAATTCCTCAAATTCGGGCCTGCTTATATAACATCTCTTTTTATTTGGTTCTAAGCTACAATTAGCTATTGTAAATTTTTGACTTTTAAGAGGTTTTTGATAAAAAATCACACCTTTTTTGAAATCGCCAATTAATTCCATATTCTCATTAGTCAATATATCAGGATAGAATTCTTTTTGTTTATTCCAGATAATTTCAAATTCATTATGGATTAATTTACGAGTTAATACTCTATTCCTGATATTATCAGTATATTTATAAGACTGACCATCTTTTTTATAAATTGAATATAAATAATTACCAATAGTAGTATATTCCTCAGCAAGCCGAGTATTATCATTAATACCTACTTTTGAAGTTGCATAATCGGTTACATCTATTTTTGTTTCCTTAGATTGCTGTCCCTTCCTACTTGATAGAAAACCCCTCCTTTTAGCGAAAAGATAGAAAATTCTACTAAGCTCTACAAGGGAAATTTGCTCATCAAGTGCTCTATGTCTCATTTCGTAAGGGTTAATCTTAAAAAATTCTAACATATCCAAATTATCGGGAATAAAATTTAATTCTTTTAATCTCTTCATCAATAGAGATAGTCTATATTTTCGTCTAAATATATTTCTTCTTCTTAGCCTAAAACCTCTCCTAAGCAAATTTTTGCTTACACTATTAGGTTTTTCGCTTTCACTAAGAGTAGTATCGAAGATACTAACCCCCATATCAATTATCTTACCTTCGTTATCAGGTTCATCATATTTTTCATTCCAATATACTGCTGACCAACCCAAACTATTAGACCCAAGATCTAACCCTAAAATATATTTCATAATTTTATCCCTTTAAATTTGTTTTATTCGTAAATAATTATTATTTTCGCTATCAAAGTTTACAATTTTCAATCTTATTACAATAAGGCTAAATGCCGAAGCAAAAAGTTGCTAAGCTCCGACAGGTTCGGAGCATTTTTTTTATAATAACATCTAAATTGTATCAAACAACGACTAAATGTTTAATTAAAAAACAACAAACCGTAAAATTAAATAGAAATTCATAAAAAAACAAATATTATAAAATAATATTTAAATAATTTAGTATTTAGTCGTAGAGATAGTATTTTTCAATTTACTTTTTTTAATATGAACTTTGATTTCGAAGACGAAGAATTTGAAGATAAGAGCCAAGAGAATCTTGAAGAGAAATTCAAATTC
>JBDHXE010000140.1:0-6538 GCA_039810525.1 Chlorobiota bacterium
GAATCCTTCACTTAGTAGAATTTCGGCAATACCGCTCATACCTATACCGCCAATACCTACGAAATGTATTTTTTTTACACTTTTAAACATTATTTTGCTCTTTTTTCTTCTTTTATAAATAAATCTTCTATAAATCCTTGCAAATTGTTGGTTTGGAACAATTTGTCATCAAACTCTCCTTGTGCCATTACATATCGATTGGGTGATAATATAGTTACTTTGATAGTTCCGAATTGTGAAATATTAGCAAATGGGTTGTTGCCGCTGCTTCTATTTTTTTCTTTGTTTTTGTTGCTTTCTATGTCTTTGATAAGTTTGTCGTCAAATCCAAGAATTTGACGTGCTTCTTCAAAATCGGGCTTATATTGTAAATATAGGAGCACTGGATTGTAATTCATTTCCAAATATTGTTCGTTTATAGGGTTTTTAAGTATTTCAGCTATTTTTAAATTGTCGTTAATACTATTGGTATAAAATACGATTATATTTTTTTTATTATTGTATCCATTTTGAATGGCATCGTTGATATTGTCCCATTTAAAGAACGGTAGTTGAAGCACTTCATTGAGAAAAATAGTAAACTCCATACTCGAACTGCTATTAGGTATATATGTAATTGGTTTGCCAGTTTTGTCTAATATTAATCCAAACCCAGAAGATAGGCCTAATTGGTTTATTATTGATAGGTCGCCATTATTGTCGTAATCAAGGATTACTGTAATAAGGTTTTTGTTGATAAAATCTAATAATTTCTTATCGGTAAATAGAATTTGGTTACTAATTTTTTGGTTTTTATCCCATTTACTATAAGTAGTAATCATAATAGGTAGATTTTTTTCTTTTGCTTTAGCTATTGCTTCTTGGTAAGTAATACTACTTAGATTGCCAGCTTTGGGTAACATAAATAGTATAATTGCTACCACGAAAGTGGCAATAAAGGCAATTGATGATATTTTAAAAATTTTTAATGAGTTTTGGTCCATATTATTTAGTCCGAATTTGCATCAATATTAATTTTATTGATTTGATAAAAGCTAATAGATACAAAAAAAGTAAGCGAAGCTAAGCCCCACATAATTGATTCGTAAAATAATATTGAGTGTGTATCTAATAGCTTAACTGCTTCTGAAAACCCTGCGGGGAAAAAGAAATCACTAAATATAGCTAATGGTTTGCTAAATGATACTAAATTGCTTAATATTCCATTTATCAAAGTTGATTCTAAGAATATCCATATTGCTAATATAAATATGTTAAAATATCCTTTTACAATAGTAGATAGACTTATTGATATAGAAATAAATAATAGCCCTTCTATTAGGTAGAATATATAGGTAATTAGTGATGTTGCTATATTGAGATTGACATTAGCTTGGTAAGAATATAACCCAATTAATGTGGGTATAATAGCAAATAAGATAGTGGTAATTATTAAATTAATGATAGAAAATAAGTATTTGGAGCATAGATATTCTTCTTTGCTTATGGGTCTCGAAAGTAATGTTCGGAGATAGTATGAACGTATATCGTTAGATATAATACCACCTGTAAACATCAATACGAATACTGGGATAAAGAAAGAGAGTACGCTCTGAAGTATAGTATTGAAATTAAGTTCTATTTTCAAGTTAGGTAAATTGATAGTAAGTGGTAGTAACGATAATAATACAGCTAATACAAAGAATACGGATAGAATAATAATTCTTCTTAATATCCAAAATCTTTTTAAGTCGTAATATACTAATGTAGATATGTTTTTCATTAGTTTTGCTCTGTAATAAATTTACGAAATTCTTCTTCCAAGGCTCCTTTTTCTATGTTTGCCATTTCAAATTCTTTATGGATTTGCCCAGAGTCTATAAGTAGTACGTTGTCGCAAATATGCTCTACTTCTGATAGATGATGAGATGAGAATAATATAGTAATACCTGTATTTCTTTTAGAATTAATAAATTCTCTTAGCTCAAGAGTAGCAATGGGGTCTAAGGCAGCGGTTGGCTCATCTAATATTACAATTTGCGGTTGCCCTATAAATGCAGATACTATCTCTGCTTTTTGTCGCATACCTTTTGAAAGTTCTGCTAAGCTTTTGGTATAAGAACCAGTGAGTTTGAATTTGACTAAATATTCGTCTATTTGGCTGTCGTTATTATTATAACCTGCTAATGCTGAGTTCATTTTGAGGTAATCTATTAATTTCACAGACTTAGAAATGTATGGTAAGTCGGATTGGTAGCCAATTAATTTTTTGGTATCTATTAATAGGTTGCTTTTGTGGTTGATACTTATAGTGCCTGAATCTTGCTGTTCGAAACCTAGTATAATTCTGATGAGTGTAGTTTTGCCAGCACCATTAGCTCCAATTAAACCATATACCTTATTATGGCCTATAGTGCAACTAGCATTATTTAATGCCTTTATAGGGTATTTGGAATATTTTTTGAAAGTTTTAGTTATATTCTCTATTTCTATCATAATTATAAGTAAAATTGTATTCTTCTATCTGTAAAAATATTATTAAATTCGTTAAATGATTTGTTCCGAGTTTGCTTGGGTTCGATATCTGCACTTATTACTATTTCGTTATCATAGTTTGCTTGGCTTAATATAGTGCCATTATAAGAATATATTTTAGACGAACCGTTAAATATCAAATTTTCTCCATTTCTATTTTCCGTACCAGTCCTATTGGCGACAGCTAGATAAATTTTGTTTTCTAATGCACGCGAAGGCATAGATATATCCCATACAGTAGTAACTAAATTAGAAGGGCAAGCTATAATGTCAGCTCCTTTGAGAGCTAATGTTCTTGCGGCTTCTGGGAATCTCCAATCGTAACAAATCATAGTGCCTAAGTTAAGGTCAAAATCTGGATAATGAACTACAAAAAATCCTTTATTATTTTCCGCAAAAATAAATCTTTCTCTATAAAATAGGTGTGTTTTTCTATATGTGGTATTAAATTTTTCATCTGGAAAAATTAGTGCTGCTGAGTTAAAATAATTATTGCCTTCTTTTTCGGGGAAGCCAATTACAATTATTTTGTCGGAATTATTAGCAATATCTCTAAATTCGGATAATATTTCGGAGTTAATATCGAAGGCATATTGGCTTAGCTCTTCCTTATTTTTGAAATCGTAACCTGTCAATGCAAGTTCTGGAAAAATAATGATAGAGCTATCAATATTCTGGGCATATTGTATCATCTTTTTTTTATTTGATTCAATATCGCCAAATATAGGGCAAAATTGAACTACTGAGATTTTCATTTTGATCTCCAATTGATATATTGAAAATACAATTATAATTGTTGTATATAGTATATGACACTAAGTTATTGTTAGAATTGTATTTTCTTTGATATATATTATGTATTTAAATAAAAAAAGTATTAATTTGTAAATATGTTTTTGAATATAATTTGCATAAAGTTGGAGCGGTAGTATATAAGATAAATTGTTCTATTATGATAGTATTGCAAATTAGAAGCCATATATTTATTTTGTAAATTGTTTGTTTATTTTTAAATCAATTTTACTGATTGTTGATTATGAGAAATATAGTCTTTGCTTTAATGTTGTTTTTGATTGGTAGTTCGCTGTTTGCCCAAAGAGCTAAGTATGGCGATAATACTCCTAAGCCTCTCAAAAGAATAAGAAATTTCGATATTATACGCCAATCTGATGATATTAATACGCGTATATCGAGACTAAATGCTATCAAGCAAAGTAATAAGTTGATAAAATTTGGTATGAAGGATTATGCTTGGCTGCAATCTCAACAGCCAGAATGGTACCCTATTGGGCCCAAGAATATTGGCGGTAGGGGGCGTACTCTTGCTTGGGATCCAATTAATTCTAATGTAATTTATTTAGGTGCAGCTGCAGGTGGTATATGGAAAAGTACTGACAAAGGCGCTAATTGGATCCCGATTTTTGATAATGAGATAGCTATTAGTATGGGAGCTCTTGCAATAGATCCTCACAATAATAAAGTATTGTATGCTGGTACAGGCGAAATGATAATAGGCGGAGGTATGCCATATTTGGGTGCTGGTTTATTCAAGACTATTGATGGGGGTAACAATTGGGAACTTATGGGGCTTACTGAAGTAGGTGCATTTTCTAAAATTTATGTTCACCCTGCTAATTCTAATATAATAATTGCTGGTGCTGCTGTTAATTCTGGTGGATTATATATTTCTGAAAAAGGAGGTATTGATTGGGAAAAAAAATTTAGTGGAGATGTAAGTGATGTTACTATTAATACGGCCAATCCTGATGAAATTATAATAGGGGTAAATGCTAAAGGTATTTATTATACTAACGATAGAGGCAATAGTTGGGTAGCACGTAATAATTTTAATATTGATGTAGGTGGTAGGGTTTCGGTACAAGCTTTTGCGAATAATTTCAATTATGTGTATGCTTTATTTGAGCGAACTAACGAAAGAGGTGTAATATATAAATCTACAGACAAGGGTGTATCGTGGTCGCGTGTATTCGATGGTGATTATGCTTTTTTTCGTGGGCAAGGTTTTTATGATAATTTTATTGAAATAAGCCCTTCTAATCCAGATATAGTATTAGCTGGGGGTATACAATTATGGCGAACTTCTAATGGTGGAGTAGATTGGAGTATAGTAAATGATAATTCGTCCCCTGATAGAATGCACGTTGATATACATACTGCAAGTTTTAATCCAAAGAACTCTAATGAGGTATTAGTAGGCAACGATGGTGGTGTTTATTATAGTAGTAATTCTGGAATTGATTGGAAGAATATTAATAATAACTTGCAGATTACTCAGTTTTATGCTATGGCTATTGATTATTCTGAAAATGATATGAATTATGGTGGTAGTCAAGATAATGGATCTATTGCTGTTAGTAAGAATAATAGTAGGATAATAGCAGGTGGAGATGGGTTTGATATGTTTGTGCATCCCAATGATAATAGTACTATTTTCGGTGAATTGTATTATGGTATCCCGTTCAAATATAAGAGTAATGGTAGCTTGCAATATTTAGATGATAATTTGCCAACTAATGATTCAGGGCTATGGCACTCTCCTTTTATTATAGATGATAGATCGGGTGCTATTTATTTGGGGTTGCATGGGTTGTATACCTCGCTAGACTATGGGGAATCGTGGGTAGCACTTACTCAGAGGTATGATTATCAATTTTCGGCTATTGCTGTATCAGGGGTAAAGAGCAACATAATATATGCTGGCAATACCAAAGGTCAGTTATTGTATAGTTCTAATTATGGCACTACTTGGGTGGACATTACTTCTAAAGATTTTCCTGCAAGGTATATCACTGATATTAAGACAAGCGGTAAAGATGTGGGTACTGTTTATGTAACTTTTGGGGGTTACGATTTAGCTAATGTATTCAAATCTACTGATAATGGTGCTACTTGGTCTAATATTAGCAATACTTTGCCTAATGTGAATGTGAATTGTATAGCAATTAACCCTCTTGATGAAGATAATATACTAGTGGGGACAGATATTGGCGTATTTATATCATATTATGCGGGCAAGAATTGGTACCCATTTGGTGTGAATATGCCAAAATGTCCAATAACTGATCTTATGTTTCACAAGAATATGATCAAATCTCCCGGTATAGTGCTTCGTGCAGCTACTCACGGCAGATCTATGTGGGAGATTGTAGTGCCTACCTATAATAATGTGCATAATGTACCTATTATTACATCGCCGATAGGTGGAGAATATTCTTTTGAGCATTCTAATATGATGCTGTCTTGGTGGGGGATGGGAAGTCCTGTTAATTTGTATTATAGTATAGATAATGGCAAGAGTTGGTATAAAATTAAAGATAGTATATCTAATTCTAATTATATGTGGTCTATACCTGAAATTAGTTCAGAAAATTCTAGAATTAAGGTTGTATCGGCAGATACAAGTTTAGTATCGAATATTTTTACTATTGCTAAACTAAAAAAAGGGACAGCTGTAAATACTTGGGCTACTAATTTCACACCTTATGGTATAGCATATAATGGCAAGTCTGGTATATGGGTTACTGATTATTATAGTAATAGGTTAAGGCTTTTGGATTCTTATGATTTTCATTTTATTAAAGAGATTGCTTTGTCGGGCAAAAATTTGTATACTGATATTGCTTATGATAAGATAAATAATATAATTTATGTTAATCGATTGAACAATGAGCAAGGTAATGGTTCGGTGATAGTAGTAAGCGATACTAATGGCAATGTATTAGATGAATTGATATCACCTGCTAAAGATTATCCTATAGGTTTGGGATATGATAATGGCTATTTGTATAGTTCGGAGCGAGATAATAGACAGTTAATATATAAGTTTAAGCCCGAATCGCCTTCTGAATTTAGTGTAATTGAAAATCCAAATAAGGGTATAGCGCTTGGCCCACGTTCTATGGCTTTTGGTAATGGTTTATTGCACCAAATATTTACTAATTATTCATCTAATGTGCTGCAAGGTGCTACTATTGAGCTGTTAGATTTGGCAAATTCTACGGTA
>JBDHXE010000141.1:0-6374 GCA_039810525.1 Chlorobiota bacterium
TTACAAACAAATCACCCAAACCAGACAAACCAGAAAAAGTCAGCGACTGAGCTCCTAGAGCTATACCAAGCCTCGATATCTCAGCCAACCCACGTGTAATTAGAGCCGCCTTAGTATTATCACCAAGCCCAAGGCCATCAATTATACCAGCAGCAATGGCTACCACATTCTTAAGAGCTCCACCTATCTCAGCACCTATCACATCCTCACTCGTATATACCCTAAAAGTTTTAGAATTAAACAAATCCTGCACATACTTAGACAACAACCTATTAGTAGATGCCACTACCACAGTAGTTGGGTGTCCACTTGCCGCCTCCTCAGCATGACTCGGACCAGTCAATACAGCATATCTATCACTACTAATATTAGCTATATCTTCAAAAATTTCAGAAATACGCTTTAAAGAACCAGTTTCTATACCCTTAGCACCATTCACTATATACTTATCGCGCAGATCAATACCATACTTATCTATTGTAGATCTTATAAATTGAGTAGGGATCCCATTTACCACAATATCAGAACTATCTATCACAGATACATCATTAGTTAGATTGATAGAATCAGGTATTACCACATCAGGCAAATATACTCTATTGATATGATGCTCATTAATATAATTAATAATATCAGTATTATGAGTCCACAAATTAATATTAGTATTATTTGTTGCCAACAAGATTGCCATAGCAGTTCCCCAACCGCCGGCACCAATCACAGTTATCCTTTTCAAATTCATATCGACAACAAAATAATTATTTCTTTCTAAACTTAATTTTGATAATTTGTAGCTTTTGAAATTTGTTTTCAGTACCCTTCATTATCCTTTTAATATTCGCCCTATGAGTAAACAATACAAGCAAAAAGATAATTAAAGAAAAATATATTAAAATATGATAGCCCGGTATATCAGCTCCAAATATATTATATCTTACCAAAAGAGAACCCGGAATTGTAAATGCCGCGATTATAGAACCAAGCGATACATACCCAGACGAAAGCAATGCCAATACAAATAACGCAAAAGCTATTGCTACATCAGTTGGTACCAAGCCCAGCATCATACCAGTTGCCGTATTGATACCTTTGCCACCCCTAAATCCAGCAAAAATCGGATAGATATGACCCAAAATCGCACTTACACCAGCCAAAATTTTAAGCAAAGTAATATTCTCAAACGATGTAGCATTCGGAAATATAAGCCCAGCTCCAAGAGATGTTGCTATAAGAGTTACAGCCAAATAACCCTTCAAAATATCGATAACTTGTACTACTATACCCCATTTCATACCAAGCACACGAAACGTATTAGTACTACCCATATTCCCACTACCTTGCTCACGAATATCAGACTTAAAGAAAATCTTACTTATCAATAAAGCCGTAGGAATAGAACCCAACAAATAACTCAAAACTGCAATTAATATAATATAAGGAATACTTCCCATAATTTCTTTTTCAATCTAATTATAACTAATCAAAAATAATCAAATAACTAACACTAATCTAAGTAATTTTACTGAGATACTAATGCACTTTATGTAATAGAATACTTTGAGGTAGCTTTATTTTAATTTTTTTGTAAAATAATGCAAAGTGATACCAGCAGATACAGCCACATTCAGAGAATCAGATTGCCCAGAACCTGCAATTATAAAATCTTTATCAATTATAGATTGGACCTCTTGAGATATACCGTGAGACTCACTACCAAATATTATCCCAAACTTCTTAGGTACTTTGATACTTTCCAAATTGTTAGACGATGACAAATTAGCCGCATAGATCTTATGACCCTTAAAATTATCACGTATATACTCAGACAAAAGAGGCTCGTACCTTACCTTTACCCTAAATATCGACCCCATCGTAGAACGAACAGTTTTTGGATTATATATATCAGCACAATCTCTGCCAAGTATTATCTGATTTATCCCAAACCAATCTGCTGTCCTTACAATAGTACCTACATTGCCGGGATCTGATATACCATCGAGAGCCACAAAAGAACTACTATCTAACTCAGGCTCACTTGGTATTGCTACTATACTTATAATACTCTGTGGAGATTTAGTATCTGTAAGCTGATCAAACAAATGCTTAGGTGCTGAATAAACTGGAATACCCTTATCGCCAAACATATTCACCATATCCTGTATATCCGAAGTAGGAGATTCTCTGATTACCACAAGCTCGGGCAGCAAATCACTTGCTACCAACTCCTTAGTTAATTTCTCACCCTCGGCAACATATAAGCCATTATGATCCCTAAATTGTTTCTGGTGCAAAGACTTTACTAATTTCTTCAATCTTTGCGTTATGGGCATTGTATAAACCATAATTTAACTAAATTTGAATAACATTTATTTCAAAATACAAACTTATAAATAATTATTTTGTTTTTAGTCATTTTTTTTTACTAAGTCAAAATGATTTACGAAAAATATCCACCACAAAACCCATTCAACCAACCACTTTAACCTAACATCATAAAAATACCACATAAAAAAATGTTGCCTCATAAGCCAGATATATATATTTCCATTCATATTTCCTTATTATCAAACGGTAGTATTGTAAAATAAATATTTAAAAGGAACATAAGGACATGCTACGTAAGTCCATGATGGCAAACGGCTTGCAAGAACAAGTCGTCCTACACTTTCGGAAGTATAGGACGACTGGAGAAAGTTTTTGGACGGAGCAAGCTCCGCCCCTACATAAACAATATAATTAAATTCGCTTAATCCATAATTCTAAAAATAAAATAATCGAAATATCATTTCTTCTTCCTCTCCTTTGGAGAGGGCTGGGGGTGAGGAACAAATAACAAGTCGTCCTATACTTCCGAAAGTGTAGGACGACTGAGAATTAGACAGCCTCTTCTGATATAAACATTTACATACTAACTAATACTTCTACTCTACCAACAACGGCATTGATTTAGAATACTTGCTATTTGTGATTGATAGTATATAATAACCCGTAGGTATGCCATTTATGTCGCAATTCATTGTACCAACTCCTGTTGTTTGATTGTAATCTATTGTTGGCGATAATTCTCGGACTATTCTACCCATATAATCATATATTAATACTTTAGTTTTTGGTAGATTAATAGGCTCTACTGAAAAATCTACTTTTACAGCATTTTTAGCAGGGTTAGGGTAAAGTTTATTCATAAATAGCCATTTAGTTGGGGCTTCTACTGAGGTAGGAAATGATATAACTCCCTTACCTAAATCAAAAGGTATATAGGTCTTACCATTAGTTAGCGTCAGGTAATCTTTACTAATAATATCATATCCTGAACTTTTATCTCTATAGCCAATACTATATCTATTTAGATATGAATCAATCATATATAGACTATCACTCAATATGTTGCCTGCACCAGAATGTATTCTAAATAAAAATGCATTATTATTTAGTAATTCAACTGAAGGAGGTTCTTCTTTTATCAGTTTTTCTCCATATTTGATTTGATCTAAGTAAGAATCTAAATTTGTAAAGTTTTCACCATCATACTTACCAAAATGCCATTCATCATTTATTAAATATGTAAAACATAAAATTGAATCATTATAAACTTTACCAAGATAAACTATATAATCATTATTATTAAAATTAGAATTAAAATTTACTGTATCAAATTTTTGTGTATTAACATCAAAATAAGATATACTACCATTTAAATTTTCAAAGTAAACTTTATCTTTTATTCTATTTAACCCAATTTTAGTAGGACCATTGATAGGTGAAAAATTTGGTCTATTTTCTTCATCTATATATTTAGTAATATTTGTTCCATCAAATTTTGTTATTGATGTAAATTCTTTTATCCATAAATTATCATCAGCATCACAGCTCATCTGATAAATTCGCTGGATCGAATTTGCTTGTATTAATGAATCATAAGAGATAAGTTGATTATTTGAAATTTTGGCTAATTTATTTTACTATGACTTATCCATATATTACCTTTACTATCAATATCAAAAATTATGGTAAAATTAGGATCAAGATTGAAATCTGTATTTAAGGTATATTGAGTTATTTGGTTATTATAAAAAACATATATATTAGATATTACTTTATTACTGTCAACATTATTATACTTACCACTGAATATAATGGAATCACCAAAATTGATGTAATTCTTACATCCATCATACAATTGTTCACCTTCAAAAGTTAATGGATAATAATCCATTTCTATTGAATAAGAAAATTTTGTTATAATGTAAAGTAATATTATTAGAAAAGTTCTCTTCATAATTGTTCCCCTTTTTAAATAAAAAATGAGCGAGTCAATTTAATTTTTGACTCGCCAAAAAATTAATAAGTAAGTATATCACAAATTGGATGACAGTTTCCCTCGCAATTAAATTGAGGATTAGATGGTGAGATTAATCGTGTATGAATTACATATTCCCCATCTACTAACTCATAACATATTTCAAATCCCTCAAAACATTTTTTTTCAATTATTGGTCTATCATCACATAAAAAATATCCATAATTTGGGAAATCTTCATATCTATAACATCCTCCTGTAACAAAATTAAACTGTAAACTCCAACCATCATCACAATCTGGAATACCTTTAGGTGGTAGATTGGTAAAACAACCTTTTCCGAATTAATTATAGCAGATATTAACTTATCAAAAGGTATTGTTGGAATATTTTGTCCATATTGTTGATGGGGCATCTCACCCAAACATCTACAATTTGAAGCTTGTAAAGGATCTCCAATAAATTTAATTGAGCTTAAATATATTGATGAGGTCGGCGTCATTCCTATACCATTAAAACAGCACCATTAAATTTCCCACACGGCAATTATCTCCGCAAAGATTAATATTTGTGATAAATGGACCATAATATCCCGGAGGACATTGAGCATAAGACTTATTAGAAAAAGATATAGTAATAAGTATAAAAACTAATAAATATGCAATTTTCTTCATTTTATTTATTCCTAAAAAATTTCAAGATTTTAATTGAAGACAAAAAGAGGGTTAGAAAATACCCGCCCCAATAATAAATATTTAGTTTTTTGGAATAAAATATCTAATGTATTCTTGACTATTATTATTACAATAGTATTTTATGCCGACTACATTACCATTATATTTAATCTCGTACAAAGAGTTATTATTTGCATCAGTAAACAAATGGGTATAAATAATTTCATTTGGACTATATTGAGCAGCAATTGAATCTGGTAATGATAAATCCAAAAAATATGAGTTAGCGGCACGAAGTGAATTTGTTCCTAAAAGAGTGTCATTGACAATAGTTGAGCCATATTCTAAGGCAATAGTACTTAAATCTCCAAATGGTTTTCTAATCTCTAGAATATATTTATGCAATTTCGTAACATCATCGTATTGATAAAATGGTCTACAAATATTGCAGGAATCTAAAAGTATTTGCCCACCCTGAAAATAAATATTTCTTATATGTGGTTTTAAATTTCTAGCTTCAATTTTAAAATTATCGAACAGATAAAATCCCCATGAATAACTTTGTGAATTATCTTCCATCATATAATTGATTCCAAAACTAGTGGATGAACCACAAATATTTGCGCTCTTCTCAAGTTTGTTTACTGCCATCAAGTTACAAGAAAAAAAGATTACAAGAAAGGATGCAGAGATTATTTTGTTAAACATAAATACCCCTATTTTTGGATTATTAATTTATAAATTGAGAAATTATTGTTACTATTTAAAATTAGGAAATAGTAACCATTTGTAAGTTCAGTAGTATCAAATATTATATTTTCATTGTTTGAGTAGGTAGCTTGTAAAGAAATTTCTTGTAAATTTGAGTTATAAAATTTGAACTCAGATTTATTTTTATCTTGACTAAGGATTTTTAAATTAAATTGATTTTTTGCTGGATTGGGATATAGAATTAAACTATTTTGATCATCTGAAGGTAATTCTACACACATTTTATAGGTCCTTTCCTGAGTAAAATAAACTGTGCCAGTATTTGGGTCATCAATAATTGTAAAATCAGATTGAATAACTTCCCCAGTTAAGGGATGTGTAGTTGAGCAATGAAAAGTTCTAACTCTCCATCCCATAGGTTGCATAGTATAAGAGTTAGTTTCAACACAAGTAAATCCAAATGACATTGTAAGAGACAAAAGAAATATTCCAATTATTGAAAAAATAAATTTTTTATTTTTCATAATTTATCCTTTTAAATTAAATAAACTGTTAATTAATAATTAAATTTTTCTGATAACAATTTATATTATTGCTGGACCGCGCGCCCTACTCGGATAACCCAATACTAATTTAGAAAAACTACAATAAAACTGTGCGGATTCGTCTTTGACTTGTATACTTGTATA
>JBDHXE010000142.1:0-6249 GCA_039810525.1 Chlorobiota bacterium
ATTAGTATTCTTATCTAAGCTATTAGAAGCTCTATATCTGAAATTAACCACTTTGTCTAATTCGTCGTCTGGGATGCCAATACCTTGGTCCTCAACAGCAAAGCCAATATAATCTTTGTTTACATTCAAGCCTACTAATATCATACTACCAATATTGCTATATTTACGAGCATTAGCTACCACATCTCTGATAATATCTTGAAATATTAATGGCATAATTACTTTTTTATCATTGATAGAATTAATATTAAAACTAAGCATATAAGAATTATCTTCTTTTACTGCTATATTGTAAACTATCTTGTATTTACCACCAGAATTTCTCTCTACTGCTCCAAAAAAAGCAAAAAAATTAAATTCTAACAGATCTTTTGAAAATTCCACCCATTCGTATTCTTTACCTTGGCGATCTAGAATTTCTTGAATTAATAGCTTGAGAATTTCAATAATTGATTTAATATTATCGGCATATCTATTAGCAATA
Source organism: Chlorobiota bacterium (assembly GCA_039810525.1). Lineage (GTDB taxonomy): Bacteria > Bacteroidota > Ignavibacteria > Kapaibacteriales > UBA2268 > JBDHXE01. Next base: position 485 of record JBDHXE010000142.1, read on the forward strand.
ATATTTTCTTTAAGTTGGTTTGACAATAAAAATATATCTATTGTTTCGAATAAGCTATTTATTAGCTTTCCTATATTTTTAAAATTATTAATACTTTTTTCTTTGTTTGCTAATTCATCAATTATATTTTGAATTGAAAGTATGAATGGTTCGAATGACTTATTGTCTATAATTAAATTCTGCAATTTGACTATAGCTTTTGCTAAAACATTCAATGTATTCAATATACTATGGTTCATTATTAAATTTCTATCACTTTCATTAATATCTAATTTAATATTTATCTCTTTTTCCATATTCTCTAATTTTTAAATTTTAAAAAAATTATAAATTATACAATAAAATTGATTAATTTATCTTTGACAAAAATTATTTTTTTAATCTGTTTACCTTCTAAATGTCTTTGTACACTTTCTTCATCAAAAGCTAATTTTTCAACTTCTTCTTGATTGAGTCCTTTGTTTACTATTAGTTTACCTCTAATTTTGCTGGCTACTTGCACTATAAATTCTATTGTATTCTTCTCTGCTTTTGATTTGTCATAATCAGGGTATTGCTCAAATACAATACTAGTATTATGTCCAAGTTTGTGCCATAATTCTTCTCCAATATGTGGAGCAAAAAGAGAAAGCAATATAACAAATTTCTCAATAGCAGATTTAGGCTTATGTTCTAATTTAGTAAATTCATTTACGAAAATCATCATTTGAGCAATAGCAGTATTAAAGCTAAGAGATTCTATATCTTCGCCTACTTTTTTGATTGTATAATTCAATACATAGTCCAATTCTGAGCTTAAAACTATATTCTCATCTAACTTGTCAGATTTATTCCCATTATCATCAACTACCAATCTCCATGCACGATTTAGGAAATTGAATACACCAATTATATTATTTGTTTGCCATGGTTTGACTTGTTCTAAAGGCCCTAGAAACATTTCATATAATCTTAAAGAATCAGCACCATACTCATTAATAACATCATCTGGGTTTACTACATTACCCAAAGATTTTGACATTTTGTTACCATCAGCACCCAATATTAGTCCCTGATGAAATAACTTTTTGAAGGGCTCTATTGTAGAAACATATCCATAATCATATAATACTTTGTGCCAAAATCTAGCATACAATAAGTGCAATACCGCATGCTCTGCTCCACCTACATACAGATCTACACCATTATTACCCATCCAATACTTTTCCTTATCTTTATTTACAAAGAAATCATTATTGTTAGGGTCAATATACCTCAAATAATACCAGCACGAACCAGCCCATTGAGGCATAGTGTTGGTTTCAATTTTACCTATTTTTCTGGATTTATTATCATAAAATTTTACCCAGCTTTCAACATTAGCTAATGGAGATTCGCCTGTACCAGCAGGTTTGAAATCACTTATTTCGGGTAATATTAGAGGCAACTCATCTAAGTCCATAGCACGTTTAGTCCCATCTTCAAAATAAATTATTGGAATTGGCTCACCCCAATATCTCTGCCTTGAGAACAACCAATCACGAAGTTTAAATTGAATCTTTGCTTTCCCTATACCTTTGTTTGTAAACCAATTAATCATCTTAGTAATTGCTTCATTGGTAGGTATCTCATTAATTGAAATTTCATCATTAGAAGAATTACATCCATAGCCACTTTTTTCGATAAATGGTGTTGTCTGAATATCAATATCAGCTTTATCTTTAGGACGCACTACTTGAATTATTGGCAAATTAAATTTTGTGGCAAATTGATGATCTCTTTCATCATGACCGGGCACTGCCATTATTGCTCCAGTGCCATAATGCCCCAATACATAGTCTGCTATCCAAATAGGAATTTTATTATCATTAGCTGGATTGATAGCATACGAACCAGTGAAAATACCAGTCTTTTCTTTTGCTGTATCTTGTCTTTCTAATTCACTTTTTTCTAATGCTGAACTAATATATTGCTTAACTGCATCGATATTATCAGGGGTAGTCAAATTGATAGCTAACGGATGTTCTGGTCCCAACACTAAATAAGTAGCACCAAATATAGTATCAGGGCGAGTAGTAAATACTACTATATTAGCTCCGCTTTCTGTTTTGAACGATAATTCTGCCCCTGTACTTTTTCCTATCCAATTTACTTGCATATCGCGTGTAGAAGTAGGCCATTCTACCAAATCCAAATCTTTTAATAGCCTATCACCGTATTTAGTAATTTTTATCATATATTGGCGCATAGGCTTACGCTCTACCTTGTATCCCTTCGATTTCCATTCTTCTACTTCTTCATTAGCTAATACAGTACCTAATTCTTCGCACCAATTAACTGGTATCATAGCTGTATATGCTAATCTATACTCATCTTTATATTTTTCAATATCAATAGGATCTTTAATATTGCTTGGTATAGGCAATTCATCTATTGGGCGTGCTTTCTGCAAATTCTCGTCGTACCAAGAATTATATATTAATAGGAACATCCACTGAGTCCATTTGTAATACTGTGGGTCGGTAGTATTAATCTCGCGTTGCCAATCGTAACAAAAGCCAATAGAATTTAATTGTCTTTTAAAATTGTCGATATTATTCTTAGTAGCAATTGTAGGATGGATATTATGTTTCATTGAGTATCTTTCAGTAGGAAGTCCAAAAGCATCAAACCCCATAGGGTGCAGCACATTATAGCCTTTGCTTCTTTTGTACCGTGCCATAATATCGGTAGCAGTATAGCCTTCAGGATGCCCAATATGCAGCCCTGCACCGCTTGGATAAGGGAACATATCAAGAATAAAATACTTTGGTTTGCTGAAATCATCATCAGTAAAATAAACATTATTATCAGCCCAATACTGTTGCCATTTTGGTTCAATTTCTCTAAAAGGATACGCCATTTTAAAATATCATTAATTTAAAAACATTATTTACTTCAAAAATACTAATAAATTATCAAACTACACTTTTGAAAGTTAGCTATGATTACTATTATGATCTTACGTTACTAAATAGCTTAATAAATATATAGTTATTAACATTATATTTATATAATTTAAATCTTTCTATTCAGCCAACATCAAAATAAGACTATTTTAATCCACGATTATTAATTTATGTTCGTTACCTTAATTATATTTTTAATATATGCTAAAAAAAGAGATTATTATGACAAAAAGAGAATTTCTTGGAACAGCATCTTTATTAGGTGCTGCCGCTATGGTGCCCAATGTTGTATTTGCTAAAACTAAGTCTAATTTGTTTGGCTTAGATAATATAATCAATGACAAGGGCGAATACATTTTACCCAAACTACCATATTCTTACAATGCCTTAGAGCCTTATATTGACGCACAAACTATGGAGCTACACTATTCTAAACATCATCAAGGATATGTAAATGGGCTTAATAATGCTCATAAAAAAATTAAAGAAGCTATTGAAAATAGCGACTTTTCTCTAATCAAGCACTGGGAAAGAGAAATAGCCTTCAATGGCGGTGGGCACTTTTTACATTCAATTTTTTGGCAAGTAATGGGACCAAAGCAAGGCAAAAGATCCAAAGATTTAGATAATTACATCAATAAATCTTTTGGTTCTTTCGAAAATTTTAAAAAATTGTATGTAGCAGCTGCAAATGCTGTAGAAGGTTCGGGTTGGGGAATAATGCACTACGAGCCTATTGCAGATAAATTGGTAGTAATGCAAGCTGAAAGACAAGGTAATCTTACTCAATGGGTTACTATTCCAATTCTACCTATAGATGTATGGGAACATGCTTATTATCTTAAATATCAGAATAAACGTTCAGACTATATTAATTCTTTCTTAAATGTAGTGAACTGGGAATATGTATCAGAGCAATTTGAAAAAGTATTAAAAATGTATAAGTAAAAGATAATAAATTAATTCTCATAATAGAATATCTCATAAGTTAAAAACAAAAAATTAATTTAATGCTCAGATGTCCTACACCTCCGCAAGTGTAGGACGACTTGTTATTTGTTCCTCATCCCAACCCTCTCCAAAGGAGAGGGAGAAAGAAATGATATTTCGATTATTTTATTTTTAGAATTATGGATTAAACGAATTTAAATATATTGTTTATGTAGGGGCGGAGCTTGCTCCGTCCAAAAACTTTTCTTAGGTGTAGGCTTAACATTTTTGGATAAAGAATAAAAAAAGTAATAAAATATATAAATAATTTGGATATAATTTGGAATTTAGTTAACTTTGCTATTAGTATATATATTGTTTTTAAAAAGATATGAAGATTAAAGCAATTAAGACAAATATTAACATACATTCATACAAGTATACGAGTCAGGGATGTTTCCGCACAGTTTTATTGTAGCCTTTCTAAATTAGTATTGGTTTATCCGAGGAGGGCACGCGGTCCAGCAATAATATAAATCTAACTCAGCACGACTTTTTCTTTTTTTCTATTGCTGAGTTTGTGTTTTCTTTTTTGTATTTAATTAATATTTTAAATTTTTAAGGAGTATAATAAATTGAAAAAAATATTTTTTTAAGCGTGTTAATAACTATATTGTTCATATTTACCGAATCTAAAAGTCAAGATCTAACGTGCCCACCGGGTTGGACTTCTGGAAATGTATCTGATTTTATAATGAATGGTACTGAAAGATGTGATTTCACCATTTATTATTGTTGGATGATTGATGAAAATGGTCAGATAGTAGTAAGATTGCGTGCTGTAATTTTCTATGATAAAACAAAACTTGCTGGGTTAGATTTAGCATCACGTGCTTATTGGGATCTATATAATAACTTAATGTTAAATAAGATTGCAAAAAGTTCTTCTGTTCAAATACCTCCATGTAATCAAAATACAACAACAGTAATTTCATTGCAAAGAGTTAATTGTTGGCATTATCAGGACTTAGATGCTATATTTAGTACAACTTATGGTTATGTAAATCCCAATCATTCATATATTGGATTGACCCCATGTGATATTTGGGGTGCATATTGCCAAATCACCTATACAGTTTGTTGGGATTATTCATTCGCACCACCAATATTAAAGGTTGTCGGAACAACACAGCTACCACCTATGCAAGTTGAATGCTCAGATAGTATTGGCCCATTTGATCCAAATGCAACAATGTCAACAGAGTGTTTTTCAACTTGTTATTAATATTTATAATTATAAGGACTGATTGAATTATGAAAAAGATTATTTGCTTATTATTACTTTTAACAAGTTTACCATTATTTTCTAAAACATTTTATGATTATTTTTATCGAATAGATGGTTTTTATAATAATGCAAAATTTATTGATAAGAATAAACTTGTTTTGGTTGGTTCGTATGGTAAAGTATTATTCACGTTAGATAATGGAAATATATGGTATAGCAATTACACAAAAACTAACGAAACGCTATTCGATTGTGATATGGAACCAAATTCGAATACTCTCTTTTGTGTAGGCGCAAATGCTACTTTAATAAAAACAAATGATTTAGGGAAGAGGTGGGCAAAAGTTAACATTGATGATTATGCTTCTTTTAATTCAATCAGTTTTTCTGATAAGTTGGGTTTAATAGCTACCAATTTAGGTTCTATCTATAAATCAACTGATTCTGGTAATAGTTGGGCTAAAATTGAATCTATAAGTTCTAATTCATTTCGAATTGTGAAAATTCTCAATAACTCATCAATAATAGTCATTGATAATTATTGTAGAATTTTTATTTCTAAAGATGAAGGTAGTACTTGGATTAAAATTAACTATAGTAATGAAATTGTAGATGCTTTG
>JBDHXE010000143.1:0-6215 GCA_039810525.1 Chlorobiota bacterium
GAATCCGCACAGTTTTATTGTAGTTTTTCTAAATTAGTATTGGGTTATCCGAGGAGGGCGCGCGGTCCAGCAATAATTTAAATCTAACTTAGCACGACTTTTTCTTTTTTTCTATTGCTGAGTTTGTATTTTCTTTGTTTTGTATTTAATTAATATTTTAAACATTTAGGAATAAAGAAAATGAAAAAAAACTATTTATTATTAGCCGTAACATCTATTTTATTTTGTTTTAGTTTTGGAACTAGCTATAGTCAAGAACCACCGTGTTTTCAAGATTATAATAGTTTATCATATAAATACAATCACTTAATTCAGGTGCCGAATTTAACAACAGATATGAATCTTGATATTCTAATTGGTTATTTAGCTATGGATTCAATTAGAAAATCTATTAATGAATATGATGTAATATCATTTTTAGCAAATCAGACCTATAACGATACTTTAAGGATGATTATGAAGTATTTATATAAAATGGTTGACTATAACCCAATACTTTTTAAATTAACAACATCCCACTGGTATGATAAGAATTCGATTCTACTTAATGATCTTATAGAACATATTGAAAATCAAGTTTTTGCAGTTTCACCTTATCCATATTTGGATAAACTTTTGTTAAAATCAAGTGTAATTGCACATATCTATGTTGAAGATACATTACAATTGATTGATTCTGGATCTTTATACCCAACAGTATCAATTGTTACTGGTTCAATTTTGGATACAATTAAAGGTAATGTCTTGCCTGTAGCTAAGGTCTTCAGTAACAATCAAAATAAAGTTATGGAACAAGATAATAAACTTCTTAATTTACCAAGTAACTATCTTCAATTTGAGTATAGACTTGAATGGAAAAGAAAATTAAATAATGATTTTGATAGTGATATAGAAGTCAATTATATTGATGATGATGGAAATCCTTTAAAAATTGGAAAAATGATGGACTCAACCGGTAGTGGGTGGGTTAAAAAAGGTAAAGAGTATCTGGTGTTTTTAGATTTTCATTTGATTTGCAAAGATACAAATTTTTCATATTTAACATTATTCCCTTTTATTATGAATTCTGCAACTTGTAATGTTTATCCAATTGAGAATGGTTTTGTTATTGACCATATGAATGAGCTTGGTTTTGGTAGTCTTGTTGAAATAAATTTATTCAAAAATTTATTAAAACAACGTATAAATCAAATTATTAATTACAGCAATTAAAAGGAATATAATATGAAACTTACAATATTTTTAATCATTATGTTATTCCAATTCTATACATACATATCTTTAGCCCAATGCGGAAGTACTTTGAATTGTCCAATTGATAAAAAGTATAATTATATTTTCTGCAACTCAACTACGAATCAAATTATGAGTAAATGTTCAGTTAACCCTAACGCAGAAATAGAACCTTGGTCGGTAATGAAAATTACATTACCTGTATGTTTGAATTTTTATGATTCTGGTCCATCTAGAGTAGAAATGCAAACAATGACTGGTGGATATCAAGATGTTTTTAGAAAGGAATATGTTCAAGATGAATTAAATAAGGCGGCTTTTAGTTGGAATTGTCTATGTGGAAAAGAAAATTTACCGTGTTCAAGTAAAATCAATGTATATTTTATGTATAGACCACAAGATTTCCCACCGAATCCTAGTTCAACAGTAGCTCGTTTATCACCTGTAGTTTCTGGTAATACATGTCAAAGTAAAGTTAATAAAAATTGTAATGATCAATTAGATCAACAAACAATTATTAGAATTAATAATTGTAAAGAATTTACTGGTACAGATCCATCAAACTCCAAGAAGAAAAAGTTCTTTATAAATGATAAGTATTTTGATGACAATCCAAATTATTTTGAAGACAATTTTTATGATGATCAAAGGCCTATAATTTATTAGATGTTATATTACATGAATTAGGTCATGGGCTTGGTTTGGATCATTCACAAGTACCAAATAGTAAACTCCCTTATAGTTATATTGTATTATGTAATGACCCTGTTTATGGTTCTTCTGATGGTGTTATGGGTTCCAAAATATCAATAAATAAACCCAGTTATGGATTATCTAATGATGATAAATGCGCTTTTATTAAACTCCATTGTCCAAATTTAGTATCAGTTGAGGAAAATATTATTAAAGAAGAAATTACTGATAAGTATCCTAATCCCAGCTGAAGATTTCATAGTATTATCTACAACAACTATTCCAAATGTAGAAAATTTTATTGTTTATAGCACTCTTGGACGAAAGTACATTGTAAACTTTATAAAAACTGATGAAGGAGTAAGGATTGATGTTTCTAAACTTTCACCCGGGATTTATTTTGTAAAGATTGGAGATAAGGTAGAGAAGTTTGTGAAGATGTAGAAGAATGATATATTGTATGGGCGGAGCTTGCTCCGTCCAAAAACTTTCCCTATCGAGGCTGTCTTATAAGTTAGCAGCAATGATTTATTTTTTAATTCTTCAGATGTCCTACACTTCTTCACAGTCGTCCTACACTTCCGAAAGTGTAGGACGACTTGTTCTTGCAAGCCGCTTATCATCATAGACTTAAGTAGCTTATCCTTTTGTCTCTTTTTAATTATATTTTTATATTTTTGTTTTTTTATATAATAAAAATATATTAATTTTGAAAATGCAATTGTAATCGTAATTAAATAAAGAGATTATATTGTTCGAATGATAGAGGAGTGTTTAATATGTTAGCATCAACGAAAAAGAGTATTAGTAATTATCTAAATACTAAATATCAGTCAGATAGTAATTACATAATTAAAAATAGTTATCAATTGCAAAGAGTAGTTGGGATACTTGGTATGCTTTTGCCACTTCTGTTATTATTGACTGTGTATATAGTAAATAGCTATGGCGAACCTCTCGATTCTATTAGTCATTACTATTATACAAGTGCTTCTCCAATATTTGCAGGAATATTATGTGTATTTGCTGTTTTTTTAATAGTTTACCGTGGATATATTAGATTGGATTATATTTTATCGACTGTAGCAGGGGTCGCAGCTCTTGTAGTTGCAGTGTTGCCTACTAATAATCCACCAGATATATTTTATCATTCTAATCCACCGATTGCTATCGCTCAGTTGGGTGCTTCAGCTTTTAGAGTTACCTTGCATTACGGAGCAGCAGGAGTATTTTTAGGTTGTTTGGCATTTATGTCAATGTGTTTGTTTACAAAATCTAGTTGTAATAAAACTAAAGAAAAATATACACGTAATTATATTTATTGGACCTGTGGTATAATAATGATTGTTGCTATAATGCTAATAATATTGGGCAAGCAAGGTATACTAATTCCGCAAGATTTTTATATCAAGCACAAATTAACATTTGTGTTTGAGATGATTGCTATTGAGAGCTTTGGCTTTTCGTGGTTAATAAAAGGAGAGACGTTTTTTAGAGATAAAGAAGTAAAAACCTCTCAAGATTGTGTTGATAAATAATCTATCGTGAGCTATATTATCACTTTTGGAGTAGTAGGCACATCTTTGGATCCTACGCAATTGTTAAAAAAATCAAGGTAAGCATAGATTATTCTCAAATAGGCTAGATTTTTATTTCTGGTATTAAGATATAGCAAATTTAAAGAATAGTGTAATTAATTATTTAGATTTTAATATTCTCTTTTGAAAGGTATAAACCAAACTTCGCCGATACTTAAATCTATTGATAATCTAGCAAAATATTCTTTGATAAGATTATTGTTAGAAGTAGCGCGTGTACCTAAGCTTAATCCAATATCAGAATTGAATGTATCAGAAAATGGAATTAATGCTCCTACACTAACAGCATATTCCATTATATCATTATTATATATATTGTAGTATAATTTTCGAGTGGCAAATCCAAATTTGTATGAGACCTTATCTAAGGTCTTAGCATTTATACTATAGTTACCAAACCTATTAACTCCTATGCTAAATTGCCAACTATTAGTAAAATTAGAATTATTACCAGGGTTGTATTTGAAATTAGTATAGTCTTGGTACGAAAAATCAGCTCCTACAATAAAAACACCACTTGTAAATGAAATTCCTAAACCTTGAGACAAGGGTAGATCGTAGTTAGCATTTCTGCTATAAGATGTGTCGCCAATTAATGGGGAGCTAAAATTTAGGGTAGATTCTACTGTAAGAGGGTTGTATGATTCTATAAAATATCCAAAAGATAGATTATCAATTGGTGTAATATACAATCCAGCTTTGTAACCTAATCCGCTGAAATAATCTTGTCGTGAATTGGTATATGTAAATAAGTAAGGATCATTGGTGAATGCTGTAGTACGTGAATGAATTACATTTCCAAAATTAGTAAATAGAGTAGCACCAACGGCTAGACCATCTATGATATTGGTAGAAGCTCCAATATACGCTTGGGTAATACCTCCTTTGCCTTGATATGTACTAGTGCCTTCGAGTGGAATGTCATTTATAGTTTCATTAATTTTGGTAGCTGTAAGATAATTAATAGATGTATAAGGGATCAATCCTAATGATGCGCTAATACCTCTATTGGTGTCTATTGCAAAAATTGCAGAGAATCCTGATAAATTAGCATTGTTTTGCCAGTTTGTATTAGAAGCAGCATCGCTAATGTGTTGATTGAAACGGTATCCTGCTTGGAGTCGTGTAGTCTTTACTATCGACCAAAGAGCAGGGTTTTTCAGATTGATTGCTGTTTCTGATGGGAATGCGATTGCTGTGCCAGCTAACCCCATATATGAAGCATTAATATCATAATTAATATCGCCAAATCCAATTATAGAATAATTAGAACCACCTTGCGAAAATAATAGTGTGCCACTACCTAATATTAATATTATATATAAAGCAATTTTTTTCATTTTATTTGAAATTAGAAGGGTTAAGTGAATAAATTATTCTTAATTGTGGCCTTTTGGTAGTATCGATTGCATTTAATCCGTAGAATACTAATTTGTCTAATTCATTAGCTTGATTGTTAGTGTTGTTGGGCATAAAGACAATACTTCCTTTGCCATTACCTTTGTTTAATAATTGGAATGTAGAAGTAAGTGAAGTAAATCTAAATCTATTGGCCGAATCTCTTGCAGCCACATATTGAAAAGTAGATTCTCCATCGGGGTTTTGAAAATAATTAGCTTCGATGATGCTATCTAATTTGTTGTTACCATGGAATGATTTAGATTCGTCTAAGAACAAATCAAATTGTGCTTTGTGAATACCAGATAGTTTGGGTATCATACTTAGGTCAAAAGATATTTCGGTCCAATAGTTGATACTATTCCATAGTACAATATCTTCATTTTCTTGTGGTTTTGGAGCATCCAAAAAGCTAACATCAACCCCTGAACTTAAGCTTAGTATTTGAGTAGAATCATTTTTATCTTTGTAATTGATATTAATTATAGAGAATATTTTACCACCAATTTTATTACTATATAAAGAATTTATTACATTACAGCTCGAATTTGGCACATAGGCTATACCCCAGTTTACTATTCTTTTAGGTACAGAATCTTTAATTGTAGTATCATATACATTGGTAGTTTTGAGCCAATCAGCTATCATATTTTTAGGTAAATCGAAAGTAATGGGATCCATAGTATCTTTGAGCTGGATACTTCCATTAAAAGTTCCAATTTTTTCTCCAAAATAATTAGCAGGGCTCAGCATTAGAGAGTCATAATTGGTGGTGTCAGGAGTCCATGCTCTGATAACTCTATAAATATCGAACGATAGGTTAGGATTGTTAGTATCGCCCATAGCGTATCTACGGGGATATATAGTTAGTTTAGCAGATTCTATTCTATCTTCGGTTACATAGCCTAATGTATCGGGCAAAAATGCAAAATTAGACAAACTTACAGCAGATATACCATTTGCTTTGCCAATGAATAATGAACCTAAATTAAATATTGGGAATTTAGCTCTATAAACTTTGATTGCAGGAATTAATAATGTATCAAAAGATGAAATACCTTTTGTAGTAACAGTATCAGGTAATAGATTAACTGCCATATCTACTGGTTTATCATTGCATGATACTAAATATAATGTAATTATCAGTGCTAATATGTTATTTATCTTCTTCATTATCTTTATCTAAATTATTTTTTGAATCCTCTTTAAAGTCAGTTTTAGTTTCAAAAGCATCAACATCATTATCTTTTTTATTTTTATTTTCATTATATTTTTCACAGTTTTCAATATCTT
>JBDHXE010000144.1:0-6202 GCA_039810525.1 Chlorobiota bacterium
CGGTAACAAAATTCCATTTTATAAAAAATTAACTTCGCCTGACCCTAATATTTACGTTGGTTCTGCTTATTCAGACAAATCATACAAGGATGATGGGCAAAACCGAAATACTTTTAGAGTTAACTGGGCAGTTACGCATACAAATATAGATAAACCTACTCCACCTATCAATAAAGTAATTAAAACATTCGTAGTAGATAATGAGATAATTAGTCAATCTATTATTGATGACATACTCGATAAAATATCATCAAGCGGATTTCAATCTTTGTCAGAGAAAGAAGAATCTTAACAGAAGTAAGCAAACAACTATAATAATATTATTTTTAAATAAATTATAAGAATTATGAATAAGTATATTCAATTAGATAGTAATTTAACTAGTAATAAGACCTCACATTCAAATGGAGGTTCTTCTATATCAAAGAGTATAAGAAGGCAATCAAGAAAGGTAATGGTGGGCAATGTGCAAGTTGGCGGAGGTGCCCCAGTATCTGTCCAAACAATGACCAAAACAAAAACTGCAAATATAGAAGCTACAGTAGCTCAAATACATAGAGTAGAGGAAGCTGGTGCTGATATAGTAAGAGTTACAGTAAATAATAATAGTGCTGCCGATGCAATTGGCGAAATAGTTAAAAAAGTCAATATACCAATTGTTGCAGATATTCATTTTAATTATGCACTTGCTCTCAAAGCAATTGAAGGAGGAGTAGCAAAAGTTAGAATTAATCCCGGAAATATTGGCAAAATAGATAGAATACAAAAAGTACTCAATGCTGCAAAAGAGCGAGGTATTCCTATTAGAATAGGTGTTAATTCAGGTTCTCTCGAAAAGGACATTTTAGATAAATATGGTTATCCTACCGCCGAAGCACTATACGAATCTGCTATGAGACATGTAGAAATAGCACAAGATAATGGATTTGATGATCTAATTATTTCTGTCAAATCTACCTCTGTACCACTTATGATAGAAGCATATAGATTAATAGCTGCCAAAACAGATTTCCCTCTGCATCTGGGCGTAACCGAAGCAGGAAGGATAAGAATGGGTACAATTAAATCTTCTGTAGGTATAGGCACACTATTAGCAGAAGGAATCGGGGATACCATTAGAGTATCACTTACAGACGAGCCTGAGCGAGAAGTAGAAGTTGGTAAAGATATCTTACGGACATTAGGGCTAGCCCAAAGAAATGTAGAAATTATTTCCTGCCCTACTTGTGGTCGTTTAGATGTAGATCTATTTAGTATAACTGAGAAAATTGAAGAAGCTGTCAAAAATATTAAAAAACCGATGACAGTATCGATACTTGGCTGTGCAGTAAATGGACCGGGAGAAGCAAAAGAAGCTGATTTGGGAGTTGCTGCTGCCAAAGGAAAAGGACTGCTTTTCAGAAAAGGAGTACCACTACGATATGTACCAGAAGAAGATATTGTGAGTGAACTTTTAAAAGAAATAGAGAATTTTATACCAGATTCAGAATAATATTGACAAAAGTGTGCTATCTTACTATAAAAATAAATATATTTTTATAAATTACTTATTTGATAATTTACACATCAATCTATGATGAGACTATTTTGACATTTTACTTATATCAACTATTTTTATGAGGTTCTAATGAATTATAAACCATTACTTTTAGTTCCATTTTTTATGACAAACTTAATAGCACAAGCAAAATTTAACCCACCAGAAACACCACGTAGGTTAGATACATATAAAATGCATAATTTCGAAATAACTGATCCTTACCAATGGTTAGAAGAAAAAGATAATCTAAAAACTATAGAATGGTCGCATGCTCAGCACAACTATACAGTAGAATACTTGAAAAATAATACACCAGTAATAGATGGTTTGAGAGACGAAATAGCTCAAATAATAGATAGAGATTACCAAGGTGCACCTTTTCTTGTAGGAGAAAGAGAATATTTCTATTCTAAGAAAAAAGGCGAACAACAATCCAAACTATATTCTAATTACAACAATAAAGTAATTTTAGTTTTTGACCCTATGTCAGTAGATCCCTATGGCAAAACAGCTATTACAGGGGTATCTTTTACACGCGATGGCAATAAAGTAGCAATAGGTACACAATTCAAAGGAGATGAGATTAGCACTTATCGTATTATAGATACCAAAACAGGGAAAACATTAGGAGAACCCATTACTGGATTAAGTGGATTTGGTTGGACAAAAGATGAAAAACACGCCTATATTACTCTGCGTACCAAAGAAATGATTAAAAATCAAGAGCCACTAAAAACTTATTTACATACAATTGGTGCCGATCGTTCAACTGATAAATTTTTAGTCGCACCCAAAGATGCCAAAGACTTTGCAAGTATTTGGGACGAAAAATATGAAGATGTTACATTTATTACTGAAGGAGATTTTTATTCCAATTCCATTAAAATTAAAAATATAAATTCAAAAGAAGAACCAAAAGAAATCTATTCGAGTAAGAAATTCAAAGCTGATGTAATGGCTAAAAACGGTAAATTATATATATTTACCAACGATAACGCACCAAATTACAAACTAATGGTAAGCGATATTAAATACCCTGAATACTCAAATTGGAAAGACCTTATACCAGAACAAGAAACTGTGATGGACGGATTTGTAATTACAACAGACTATATTCTGGTTCAAGATATTAAAGATGTGCTCTCTCGTATTATGGTGTATGATCTCAATGGAAAATATATTAAACAACTTGAAATACCCGAAGTAGGCAACATAGCAGGTATAAGCTATCACGACGAAACCAACACAGTTACAGTAACACTCGCTACATTTACTTCGCCATCTAAAGTATACCATTTAGATGGTAAAAAATTAACTTGGAAACTACATTGGCAAGATCAATTAAAAATTAATACAGATAATATAGCTACCAAACAAGTATTCTATACTTCAAAAGATGGAACAAAAGTTCCTATGTTTATTGTATATAGAAATGATATAAAATTAGATGGTAACAACCCAACGTTGCTATATGGATATGGTGGTTTTAATATTAATATGACTCCAAGCTTCTTAAACTCAACACTCTCATTTATTAAAAGAGGTGGAGTATACGCTGTAGCTAATTTGAGAGGCGGAGCTGAATATGGTGAAAAATGGCACCAAGGTGGAATGCTATTTAATAAACAAAATACATTCGATGATTTTATCTCAGCAGCTGAATATTTAATAAATGAAAAATATACCAACCATAATAGATTAGCTATAAGAGGTGGGAGTAACGGAGGTCTACTAACTGGTGCAGTTTCTATCCAAAGACCCGATTTAATGAAAGCATCTATTGTTGCTGTACCGTTATTAGATATGCTACGATTCCATAAATTTCTAATAGCAAGATATTGGATACCAGAATATGGCGATCCTGACAAAAAGGAAGACTTCCTAAATATATTAAAATATTCGCCATATCAAAATATTAAAAGCGGGTTTAATTATCCTGCTATGTTGATAAAAGCTGGCGAAAACGATAGTAGGGTAGACCCACTACATGCTAAAAAATTTGCCGCTGCACTGCAAAACAATATTGGGCAGAAAAATCCTATTATGCTCTTTGTAGATTTTGATAGCGGACATGGGTCGGGACAATCAACTGAACAAATGATAGATAACATTGAATTAGAATGGCGGTTTCTTATGTGGCAATTAGATATGAAATAACTTAAATAATATTTATAATTAACTAAGGGCATCAGTTTATATAATCTGATGCCCTTAATTGTAAAAATTATTTAGTAACCTTTAGCAACTCAACTTCGAAAACCAAAGCTGAATATGGAGGTATTACTGGAGGATTACCTCTTTCGCCATAAGCTAAATTGTATGGTATATAAAGAGTAATTTTACCGCCTTCACCAATTAATTGCAAACCTTCTGTCCAGCCCGGAATTACTCCATTCAAAGGAAATTCGATAGGTTCCTTCCTTTCGTAAGAACTATCAAAAACTTTACCATCAATTAGCATTCCTTTGTAGTTAACCTTTACTTTATCATTAGGAACAGGTTTAACACCAGATCCGGGCTTATCTATCTTATACTGCAAGCCCGAAGTAGTAGTCATTATACCAGGTTTGTTTTTATTGTCAGCTAAAAACTTTTCACCATCTATTTTTGAGCTTTCACCTTTCTTAGCAAATTCTTCCATATCCTTTTTTTGTTGAGCGTCATGCTTAGATTGAAGTTTCATAACAAGAGATTGCAAAACTTCTGCAGCTTGCTCCATAGTAAGTGATTTATCTCTATTAAGAATAGCATCAGTCATACCATCAGCTATTATATCAATATCGACATCAATTGTATCTTTAGCCAATGTAGCACCCCATTGTAGCCCCAAACTATAAGAAACTGAATCTTTGTTAGTTTTAATTGGTTTTTTACTCTTAGCTTCCGCATTACAAGCCATCAAAGCACTAATGGCTATAATTATTAATAAATAATGTTTCATATAAACCTAAAATATATTTTAAAAAAAGAAATTACACATTTTGTCGTTAATACAAACTATAAATATAATACATTTTTACGTACTAATTGTAAAATTTTAAGTATCTTTGTAGATTAGAAATTAATTAGAATTTGAGATAACTATGCCAAAAGTGATAGAAGGAATATTTGAAGCAAAAGAAAAGTCATTTGCTATTGTAGTCTCCCGCTGGAATCAATTCATAGTAAGTAAACTCTTAGATGGCGCTTTAGATGCACTAAGACGCAATCAAGCAGATGAGAATAAAATTACAGTAGCATATTGTCCGGGTGCTTTTGAAATACCCTTAGTAGTGCAAAAACTTGCCCAATCTCATAAATATGATGCTGTAATAGCATTAGGAGCTGTAATACGTGGCTCTACACCTCATTTCGATTATATAGCCTCCGAAGTTACCAAAGGTATTGGTAAAGTAACCTTAGATACAGGGATACCGTGTATATTTGGAGTTTTGACTACCGACACAATAGAACAAGCTATTGAAAGAAGTGGTACCAAATCTGGAAATAAAGGATTCGAAGCCGCAATAACCGCAATAGAAATGGTATCGCTATTAAATGCAATGGAGTAGCTATTTACTTTATATCCTGATTTTTCAAATAATTGGAGGAGCATATATGAAAAAGTTATTGATAACTATAGTTTTATTATCATATAGTTTGTCATTTGCTCAATTTAAACTCGACAATTGGGTGTCTTATAGTTCAAGAGTTAAAATTAATGGCATCGCCACTGACAATAATAATAATTTGTGGTTTGCTACCGATGGAGGAATTTTTTCTAAAAATATTGACAATGATACAGAGAATATATTTACTAATGTAGAATCCCTCATTTCTAATCAAATATCATCTATATATTACGATAGTACTTCCAGAAGAGTGTATGCTGGGTCTAATGATGGAACTTTAGAAATATATGAAAACAATAAATGGACTCATATCTCCGATATTAAAAATCAAAAATTTTCTAATGCCCAGATTAATAAAATCATAAATTATAATAATAAAATTTATATTGCTGGTGGATTTGGTCTTGCTATTTTCGATCCACAGAATTTAGTATTTCTGGAATCTATCTTCAAGATTGGTAGCTTTTCTACAAATGCTGTTGTCAATGACTTTATTATATTTGATAATACTATATGGGTAGCTACTGATGAAGGTATTGCATATGCTTCACTGAAAGACTTCATATCCAACCCTAAATCTTGGAAAAACTTTACTACTAAAGAAGGCTTATACCAAAATAAAGTTTATAGTATAGTTAATTATGATAACAAACTTTTCATTATGTCAGAAAGATTTATATTAACTTATGATGGACAAACATTTGAACAATTTGCCGAGTCATTAGAGCCTTTTCAGAGTATGGTTGTCATTAATCAGGAACTCTATTATGCTAATATTTACAAAATTTTTGATAAATCGAAAATTGAGCTAAACATTAACAACTCAGATTTAATAAATAAAATATACGGTGATTATCATAATAATACACCTCGAATATTAATAGCTTATGAAAACTATGGATATGGAATATATCAAAATAATGAATTTAAATATTACTTACCCAACTCGCCAGTCTCTAACAATATTAAAGACATCAAAATAGATTCTGATGGTAAAGTATGGATTGCTTCTGGATTTGGTGCTTCAAGTAAAGGATTTTCAAGCTATGAT
>JBDHXE010000145.1:0-6155 GCA_039810525.1 Chlorobiota bacterium
GTTTATCTGAATTTAAAAGTCCTGTTCCAATGATTGATAAGAGTGTTCCTCCAGTTGAAGGTCCACAGTTTGGTGAGATAGAAAATATTCAGATTGGTGCAAAAGCAACTGCTGTATCCTTGTTAACAAAGATTTCAGTAAAAATTCAGTTTTCAGTATTGATTTCAACTTTTCTTGGTAGCTCCTCGTTGGTTAATCCTTTGTGTCCAATATGACCTTTACCCCATGAGAATAAATTGCCAAAGACATCAATTGCATAAGTTGTGTAATAACCGCATGCAACATTAATAATTTGAGGTAGTAAATTACCAACAATATCTTTTTCAATTCTAATTGATACTATATCGTAATTATCGACTAATGTACTCAAACTGTTAAAAGTAGAATTGAGTGATTTATTTCTAAATATTTTGTAAGAAGATTGCCGGATAGATTCAGTAAAAGTTTGAATATCAGATGTAGGCACCATATATTTCAACAAAACTTTAGAAAAAATTTGAATAGATGTTTCGTATTCTTCAGGAATTACATAATCAGCTCCAAGTTGTAATAAAGGTTCAACCTCTTGCATAAATCTAGTACGAGCTATCAAAAATACATTTGGATTAATTTTTTTGGCAATACTTGTAATAGAACGAGTAGCTGCAGGGTCGCTAATAGCTATAACACATATTTTAGCAGAATCAATTGATAGACTTTTCAAAATAGCATCTTGCGAAGCATCACCATAGAAAATAGGCTCTCCATTTGCTTTTTCATTTCTTACTGTTATAGGATTCATTTCTATTATTATATATTTTAAATTGGCGAATTTAGCTGCAAGAGCGAGATTCCTACCATTTATACCATATCCTATAATTATTATATGATTGTCTAATTCAATATCAGCTTCTTCAATGGAGTAAAAATCATTATTCTTAATCTTTAATCTATTAGATAGTCTTTTAGTAATTATAGGTGAAAAATTAAATAAAATTGGTGTAATTAATAACGTTAATACAGTAAGTGAAATAATGGAATCGTATAATTCTTTGTCGAGAATACCTTGATTCAATCCAATACCAGCCAATACGAAAGAAAATTCCCCAACTTGTGAAATAAATAATGCCACAGTGATAATGATTCTAATTGGATATCCAATAATTTTGACAGCTACAAATCCAGAAATAAATTTAATTAATAAAATAATAATTAAACTTAAAAAAATAAAATTAAAGTTATGAAGAATAGTTGAAGGATTGAAAAGCATACCAACAGATACAAAAAATATACTACCAAAAATATCTCTTAGTGGCTCTACAAAGCTCAGAGTCTCATGATTATAATCAGTCTCAGCAATAATTAAACCAGCAATAAATGCTCCTAATGCTACAGATAAGCCAGTAGATTGTGCCAAATATAAGGAAAATAATACAATTAAGATTATAAAAAAAAGGAATAATTCTTTAATTTTAGTTTTTGCTACATTGAATATTAATTTTGGCATTACATATTTGATAGATACAAATAAGTATATCAAAATCCCTAAAAATTTAATGATTAAAAATAGAATTGATTCTAAAATATTATTAGATTGCCCTGTCAATATAGGCACCAGAAGTATCATAGGCACTACTGCCAAATCCTGAAAAATTAATATACCCATAGAAATTCTACCCGCTGGCGAATCCATTTGAGCAGTATTCATCAGTAATTTGAGAATAATAGCGGTAGAGCTAACTGAAATTATAAATCCTAAAAATAAAGAAGTATTAAAACTATACCCAATAGCCAAAGATATTATCAGAGTAAATAAGATAGATAGTATTAGTTGCGAAGCTCCGCCTACAAAAATTACCTTTTTTAAAGATAATAATTTATTTAGTGAGAAATCGACTCCAACAGAGAATAATATTAATACAATACCAATCTCTGAAAAAAGATCTACTTCATTATTTAGCTTTATCAAAGCCAAACCACTTGGGCCAATTAAAATCCCAGTTAAGATAAATCCTATAAGAGGGGGTATCTTAATTTTATTAGAGATATATACTACTATAATAGAAATTGCAGCAACTATCAGTAATAGTAAAAAAGTATTAAATTCAAACATTATACTATACCTTTGGTTCTATTGCCTTAAATACTGTGATTCCAATATCTTTCTTTTTACTTTGTAAATATTGCCCCAACTGTATATCAATTAGTACTTGTTTTTTTGCCGAAGAAGCATGAAAGAACCTAAGAGAATTATTTTCATCTCTATAAGCTAATCCAGTATGCGAATAATCAAGACCGGGTATATTCGTAGCAATTGCAATGATATCACCACTATCAATCATACTTTCGCTAATTTCTATTTCTGAATTAGGTATATAGTACAATGTAGATTTATTTATAAATTCCTCATATGACTTTATCTTTTCAATCAGTGATTGATTGCCGTTCAACTGTTTATATTTCTCTGGATATTTTGACATAAAAAAAACATTAGGGTGAAATTCTAAACCACCAATTAATTCGGATTTATCAATTACTACACCTTTTTTGATATTATTCACAATCCACTCTGATGTATAGTGCAATCGTGAAGTATAACCATCTAATATTCCATCTCTATATCTAGTATAAGTTAATTCTCTTATAAAATCATTATATGTCAATTTATTCTTTTTGATAATTCGAGCTATTGCTAATGAATTTTCAAAGAAAGTAACGCAGTCTAAACCTTCTAAATTAACTGTACATCTTTCAACCGTGCTATTATCTAATGTTCCACCAATATAAGGAGTACCCACAAATTCTTTAGCTATATTAATAATCAATTGGTTTATAGGCAATTTAGACCAATTAAATTTTTCTGATTTATTGATGATAGTATCAAAAATAGTATTATTGCTTATTAATAAATTAGCAAATGATTTACTATTCCATCCCCAATACAAAGCACCCATCAAAAGAGAGTTTTTTATTAAATCTCTTCTTGTCATTCTACCTCCTTAATATAGTTTAAATCATCTTTCAATATTGAGCTTTCGGCAGCAGTTTTGCAAAGAAAATCACACCTTTCATTTTCAATAATATCAGCATGCCCCTTTACCCATACAAACTCTACATTATATATATTTAAAAGTCCGTCTATCTCCTTCCATAGATCAACATTCAATACAGGTTTTTTGTCAGATTTCTTCCAATTATTTCTTTTCCAATTATTAAGCCAACCTTTATTAATAGTGTCAACTATTAGTTTCGAATCAGTATGTAATTTTATTTTTAAATGAGGCTTTTTTATAGCTTTAAGAGCATTAATTACAGCCATCATTTCCATACGATTGTTAGTAGTAAGCTTATATCCTTCGCTCAATTCGGCTCTTTTGCCTCTGTACATTAGTATTGCAGCCCAACCGCCTTTACCGGGATTACCAAGACTTGAGCCATCAGTATATATAATTATTTCTTCCATACTACAAAAATAATTAAAGTTTTTGGATATTTGTTAAAATAATGATATATTAGTTTACCGGTAACGGGGGGAAATTAAATAAATTAATATTTAAGGTTACTTATGGAAATAATAGATATTATCCTGTTTAAGCCAAGTTCTGAGCTTAATACCAAAATGCCATTATTCGAAATGTCTGTATCAGCAGGTATTCCAATACCAGTGGAGAATGATTTGCAGACAGAGGTAGATCTTAATGAATACTTAGTAGAGCACCCAGCTACTACATTTTTTGCAAAAGTAAGCGGATTGAATCTACAGAATTATGGTGTAAGAGATGGAGATATATTGATAGTAGATTCATCAGTAGTACCAATCGATGGTAGATTAGTATTAGCGTCAATGGGTAATGAATTGACTGTCAAGATATACAGAGAGATAGATAATGAAGTATATTTAGAATCAGGCACTCATAAATTTCTTCCATTGAACATTGGAGAAATAGAATTTGATTTATTAGGAACAGTTACAAAAATTATCCACTCAGTATAAGCAATGAAAGTAAAAAAATTGATAGAGCTAAAAACAAATTTTAGTTTTGAAGCGCCTATTGTGTCTGCAGACAAAAGAAAAGATAGAGAAGTAGTAGTAGGTGGAGAGTCGTTATTAGACTTAAATCATTACTTAGCGCCTATTACCAAAGACTATTTTTTGGTTAGAGTAGTAGGGGAGAGTATGATCAATGAATTTATATTTAGCGGTGATTTGTTGATAGTAAAACGCAATGAAACACCTAAAGATGGCAAAATAGTAATTGCTGCTCTAAATGGCGAAATGGCAGTGAAGATATATAGAGAAATGCCAGAAGGAGTGTATTTATTTTCTGCGAATGAAAAATTCCTTCCAATAGAAATCAAACCGTTTTGGAATTTTGAAATACAAGGCGTAGTAAAGCATATAATTCATAATACATAAAAAAAAATCCGAAGATTTATAATCATCGGATTTTTAATACCTAATTCAATTAATTTTTTACCAAATATCAGCTCTATCTTCAGGTTTAATAAATAACTTATCAGTACTCTTAATCCCAAATGCTTGATAAAATTCAGGAATGTTGACAATACCGCCGTTTACTCTATAATCTCCCGGTGAATGCACATCACTCTTTAATCTATTAATAAGTTCCTCATCTCTAATATTCATTCTCCATATTTGAGCATAAGATAAGAAAAATCTTTGTAGAGGAGTGAATCCATCAATTTTTGGACTATCCAGATTATCTTTAAGAGCTAATCTTAAAGCATTAAGAGCAATTTTTAACCCACCAAAGTCAGCAATATTTTCACCAAGAGTAAGTTCGCCATTAATATGAATATCATTTATTACTTTATATGAATTAAACTGGTCTACAAGTACTTTTGCCTTTTTATTAAAATTATCAGCATCTTCTTTTGTCCACCAATCTTTTAAATTACCATCAGCATCAAAATTGCGTCCTTGGTCATCAAATCCATGAGTCATTTCGTGGCCAATAACTACTCCAATAGCCCCATAATTAATAGCATCGTCAGCTTCTGGATTGAAGAATGGTGGCTGCAAAATTGCCGCAGGAAATACAATTTCATTTCCATTAGGATTGTAATAAGCATTTACAGTTTGAGGCGTCATGTGCCATTCATCTCTATCAACTTCTTTGCCTACCTTGCTTAAATTATCTTCAGATAAGAACTTAGAAGTATTTAGCACGTTTTGGAAGTAATTATTATCGCTAATTTCTAATTTACTAAAATCTTTCCATTTATCAGGATAGCCAATTTTTACTCTAATTTTTGCTAATTTATCCAATGCTTTTACTTTTGTGGTCTTGCTCATCCAACTTAAATTTTCAATTCTGCTTTTAAGGACTTTTCTAAGATTCTCAACTAAAACCAACATCTTATCTTTGGATTTTTGAGGGAAGTATTTTTCTACATAAATCTTTCCTACAGGTTCGCCAATTAAGCCATTTACAGTATTCAATACTCTTTTCCATCTCTCTTTCATTACAGGAATACCACTTAGAGTTTTGCCGAAGAAATCGAAATTTTCGTTTACAAAATTACTGCTTAAATAAGGGGCTGATTCAGTTAATATTCTCCAAGTCAAAAGAGTTTTCCAATCATCGACTGAATATTTTGCAAATATTTTATCTAATCCTTCAAAGAAATCAGGTTGTCCTACATTTGCTTCAGAAGGTTTGCTAATACCTAAGTTTTGAAAAAATATATTTAGATCAAACAGCTTTAATTTGCCTTGAAGGTCATTAATCTTTAATTTATTATAATTCTTTTCGGGATCTCTAAGTGCAACATTAGTTCTTGATGCTTTAGCTATATCAGTTTCAATTTCTAAAACTAATTTGCCAGCTTTCTCAGCTTTGTCATTATCATAATTGATTAATTTGAACATATTAGTTATATGTTTAGTAAAATGAGCTCTAATGTCTTTCATCCTATCATTATCTTCGAGATAATAGTCTCTTTCAGGAAGAGATAAGCCACCTTGATAAAAATTAAAAATATTAATTTTACTATTCTTATCATCAGCGCCTACCCAGAAAGAAAAGAAAGTATTAATACCTAATGAATTAAAATTAGAGGATAAATTTACAATATCTTTAAAAGTTTTTGCTGAATTTATTTGATTAAGGTACACCTTAATTGGTTCAAAAGATTTGCTTTCAATTAATTCA
>JBDHXE010000146.1:0-6148 GCA_039810525.1 Chlorobiota bacterium
AATGCTTTCTTAAAGTTATTATTTTCATCATATAATACAGAAACATAATCTTCTAACCATAAGTTAATATTGTGATTAATATTTACTTGATAAGTATATTGGAAATGCTTTAAATGGTTCTCGATAGAATCATAAAAAATATTTTGTATCCTCTCTAAGTGATCTGGTTGTGCCAATGAATATGTTTGTTCTATATTAGTTGGCAATGTATGATTTTCAAGCATACCAAAGCGAATATTGTGAGATGGAGATAGATACTCTATCTCACCTCTATTATTAATAATTAATAACACGTCGCTTGTATTTTCTGCCAACATTCTAAATTTCTCGTCATTTTCTTTAATCTTTTGTTCAGCTAACTTGGAAGTAGTTACATCTTGGGTAGTTCCATAAGAATAAATATGATTGCCATTATCATCATAAAAATGCTCGCCTATTCCCTCTACCCATTTAAATGTTCCATCTTCAAAATTAATTTTATATGTATACTGGATAGTAGTTTTTGTCTCAATTGATTTTTTGTATAATTTTAGAATTTCTACTTTATCTTCTTCTTCAAAAAGGTCTAAATAACTGGTTGCGTTTACTATAAAATTATACTTATCCTTTTTGAAAATGTTATACATCTCATCTGACCACTCTAATAAATCATTGGGAATATCATAAGCCCACGTTCCAATTTTAGCTATCTTTTGCGAATCCGTTAATCTTTTTAATAACTTATTCTTTTCATCATCTAATTTCTTTTCCTTAGTAATATCTTGTATTACACTTAATAAAAATTCTTGATTATTAATATTAATATTTCTAAAAGTAGCTAATACAGTTATTATTTGATTATTCCTAATTTTAAATTGTGTTTCATAAAAATTAATATGTTCTTTGTTCCTTATTTTCTCTATTAACTTATCTCTATCGTTCTTATTTATCCAAAAGTCTAATTCGTGCACAGTACGACCAATCATTTCATCTTTCTGAAAACCGTTTAATCTAATAGTAGCTTCGTTAGTAGCTATTATCTTACCATCTTCAATTTGTGAAATTGTAATAGAGTGAGGAGATAAATCAAAAATTGTCTTAAACAATACCTCACTTTCTATTAATTTCTTTTGAGTTTCTACAAAATTGGTAATATCAGTAATGATTACAAATAAAAATTTCTCACCATCAATGTTTAATAAGCGATAAGTACTATTAGTTGTAATGATTTTTCCGTTTTTAATTTTATATTTAAGCTCTACATTATTCAAACTACCATTTTCAAGAATTGCTTTTATTACATTAGCTCTATCTTCATAATTAATCCAAAAACCTAGTTCCTTAGTAGTTTTACCAATTAATTCCTCTTTAGTAAATCCAGATAATTCCTCCAATGCAGTATTAGCTTCTATAATTTTACCATCTTCGAATTTAGAAATTAAGATTGAATTTGGTGAATAGTCAAATACATTTCTATAGAGAGTATTACTATAATCAGCTGCTTTTTGAGTTTTTATTATATCAGTAATATCTCTAATTATTACAAGAATAGCAGATATATTGTTTAAAACAATTGGCTGAGAATGCACTTCAATTGTTTTGATACTGCCATCAAATGATTTGATATTCAATGCACCTTTCAAAGCAATGTTTTCATTCTTTATTCTTTCCAATCTATCAAAAGAACTTTGTAAAGAGTCGGGAGTAATTACATCCTTAATATGCAAATTACTATAATCAAAATTTTCATTTGCACCAATTAATTGAAGTGCAGCAATATTCATATAAATAAGCTTACCATCAATATGAACTACAATAGCTTCTGGATTCATATCCAGAAGTTGCTTATATATCCCATAATTGTTAATATCTTTAAAATCACTTATTCGAGTATAGTCATCCATTTGCATCTACAATAAATAAAAAAAACCCAACTTACATAAAAATAAGAAAAAAATACAAAAGCAGTATATTATTTTTTAAATTATTAAAAATTAAAAAATAAATTTTTAATTAATTATATCAGACTAATTCGTCTCATAGTTTGATATTTTATAGAGAGAGTATTATGAAAGAAATTATTGTATTAATATTTACTGGTTTTTTTGTAGGCGTAATAAGTGGATTCCTGGGTATTGGTGGTGGAGTGATAATGATACCTATATTAGTAGGTATATTAGGTTATAGCCAGCAATTAGCACAAGGGACTTCATTAGCAATATTGCTTCCTCCTGTTAGCATATTAGCTGTAATGAATTATTATAAAGCTGGATATATTGATGTAAGAGCTACAATTATAATGGTATTAACCTATATGATAGGCAGCTATTTTTCATCGAAATCTGCTGTAACACTCGATACAGTCTATCTAAAAAAAGGTTTCGCTATTTTTCTAATTTTATATGCTATTTATCTTTTGTTTTTTGATAAATAAAAACAAAAATTATTACTTTAATTCATTAATTAAGCCCAAGATTCTAACATCTTGATTGATTTTATAAGATAAATTATAAGATTTCAGTGCAGATTGCTTATCACCAATTGATTGGTAATATCTACCTGTATTAAAAAAATTCATAGAGCATAAATCCACTATTCCAGAGTCTAAATAACTCACTCTATTGTGAATAGACAATTCTATAAATCTTTTTAATAATTTATCATCAAAATCGAACTTGGTCAGCTTATTCTCTTTTACTATTTGAAAACTCATACCTTTAGGGATAATATTATATCCATTAATTAATTCAGGTTCGGATTGAAGTACATCTAAACCAATATAAATTGGCTTGCTATCTATATTATTATCAATTATTGATTTAAATAATTTAATATAATTACTTTGGATAGATTGATATGTAATAGGATCTCTTCCTTTCTCAAAATTATCCAAATCTTTTTGGTAACTCTTAAATTCATTAATTGATTTTCTATAAATGTCTGGATGCAGTAATTCAAATTGCAATGGGTACCATGTTCTTCTCATCAGCTCTTTCTCTACAATGGTAATATCTTTTCTATAATTTTCCACACCTTGATAATATATCATAGCAGAATTAAAATAATCCCATTGTGCAGTAATAATGATCGCATTTGAATCTAAAGTAGAGCAAACAGCTTTTGTATAATCTTCTACAAAATACGAACTATTTTCATTACATTCCTTATAATTAGATACTAAATTAATTATTGGCAATAATATTATAATATATACTAAATTTTTATTAAATTTTTCTATTAGATATACAAAGCCAATAGCTGATAAGGCTATTAATATAATAAGAGATAAAGCAAAATAAGAAGCTATATCATGAATAGAATAATTGATTGCATAAATGAAATTAAAAATTGCACTTATCATAAAGAATATTAATATATCCTTGTTTGCTTTATATAATTTCAATATCCCAAAAAATAAAGTAATTACACCAATAATACCCAATTGAAAAGGTAAATCGAAAAAGTAATTTCTAATATTTAGCCCCAAATTCTCGCCAGAAAACATCCATATCTGATATTGTTTCCCTTGGATATGATATAATAAATCGCTCAAACTCCTATGTACCCAACCCCAATTAACTACTGGTAAGCTTGCTGACCTTAAAGGTAAATATATATAAAATGAAATGCCAATTATAAAAGGAAATAATAATATAATAAATTGTCTCATACTTATTTTTTTTAAAGTAAAGCCACTTTTCAATTCAATGAAAAAGACATATAATAAACCGGGAATTATAAATATTATACTTAAATGATTAGAAAATCCCAATCCTACC
Source organism: Chlorobiota bacterium (assembly GCA_039810525.1). Taxonomy (GTDB): domain Bacteria; phylum Bacteroidota; class Ignavibacteria; order Kapaibacteriales; family UBA2268; genus JBDHXE01. The sequence continues at coordinate 3,759 of JBDHXE010000146.1, forward strand.
AATAAGCTTACAATATACCAATAATGATTATTTTCTAATTTAGCTTTTAATGTAAACAAAATAATTAATGAAAATAAACATACTTGCAATGGATAAACCTCTATCGAATTAGATAATTCCCAAAATGTAAGAGCAGTGCTAAATGTAAGAGCAGAAAATGAACTAATTACAATTCTGTGAAAATCATTAATTGTACTCAAACTAATCAGTTTATTAACAATATAAAATATAATACCAGAAGATATAGCTACCAATAATGCAGATAATAAATTCAATTGAAATATTGGCGAATGACTAAATGGGAGCAAAGACCATAAATGGCCAATAATTACAAATAATGGATAACCTGTAGGGTGAGCTATACCAAGAGTAATTGCCGCTGTTGCTAATTCTCCACTATCAGTATAATATACATTAGGTGCTAAGGTAAATATAAAAATGATAAACGAAATTATCATAATTAATGAACTATAAATTCTTTCTTTCATAACTACCTCATTACACTATTTCTACTTTTTCTATATTGATATACAAATTTTAAATGCTCTTTATAATTAGATGAAAAATTATGTAATCCACTACCATCATTTTTGGCTACCATATACAAATAATCATTATCTTCGGGGTACAAACAAGCAATAATCGAATTAATTGACGGATTGTTGATAGGACCCGGAGGCAAGCCAATATATCTATATGTATTATAGGGATTATCTATATGTAAGTCAGAATTAGTTAGTTTGGTCTTTTTACCAATTGCATATTGAACTGTAGGGTCTGCTTGTAGAAGCATATTATACTTAATTCTATTAAGATATAGACCACTTACCCTCGCTCTTTCGTCTGAAACAGTAGTCTCTGCTTCAATTATTGAAGCTAAGGTCAAAACTTGATTCTTATTTAGACCGATAGACTTTGCTTGTTGGTCATAACTTTCTTTCCAGCGCTTAGATTGCTCATTGACTAATGTAGATAAAATCTTTTTAATACTAATATTAGGTACGAAATGATATGTAGAAGGGAAGATATAGCCCTCCGCCGAATTAGCATAGATATTCTTCTCTTGTAAAAAATTCTTATCAAAAGCCAATTTGATGAATTCTAACGAATCAATATTTAATTTACTCTTTAATATCGAAGCATATTCATAAATATTCATACCTTCAGGAAGAGTTACTTTAATAGAATATTGATTCTTGCCTTCTAACAAGGAATTTATAACTTCATAATTACTAATATTGGCAGGAAATTTATAATACCCTGCTTGTAAGTATGCACTATCTTTGATCTTCAGAAATCCTATAAAATAATAATATAAAATCTTCGGCTTCAAATAACCAAATTTATTAAGATCATTAATAATAGATTCAGTAGACTGTCCACTCTTCACTTCATAAATAATATCTTGATTGACGGCGCTCTCGGCTAAAATATAATTGAAGTATAATAGGAATATGATGAAGAATGAAATCAATCCTAATGATAAGTATAAAAATATTTTATTTCTCATACGTTAATATTGCTGAGTAGTAATATATAATAAAAAAATTAATTTTATAATCTTTCAAAATACAAATTTAAGGAGAAATTTATGGGAATCAGAGTTTTTTTTCCCGGAAACAAAAAAGTATATGCCGATTTAGGTAATTATATTGTAGAGACCGACCAGCCAATTAGAGGAGGTGGTGAAGGAACTGCACCATCACCTTACGAGCTATTCTTGTCATCTTTAGCTACATGCGCTGGGATATTTGTAAAAGGATTTTGCGATAGTCGAGGTATTGATGCTTCCAATATTGAATTAATTCAAAATTTGGAATGGGACCCAATTAAACAAGTTCCAAATTTAATCAATATAGACATTAAAGTGCCAGCAGATTTTCCAGCTAAATACTACGATGCCTTAGTAAATGTAGTCAATCAGTGCACTGTAAAACGTACTATTTATGAGCAACCTAAATTTACTGTAAAAACTATATTAAATGATAAGTAAACGAACTAATAATTATTAACAATATAAAAATATATAAAATATTGCTAAATCATAAAAAAAAGGCTATCTCATAAGTCATCAGCAATGATTTAATTTTTAATTCTCCAGATGTCCTACACTTCTTTCCTAGTCGTCCTACACTTCCGAAAGTGTAGGACGACTTGTTTTTTGTTCCTCACCCCAACCCTCTCCAAAGGAGAGGGAGAAAGAAATGATGTCTTTAATCTTTCACCCGGCGTCTATTTTGTAAAGATTGGAGACAAAGTACAGAAGTTTGTGAAGATTTAGAATGACTTATTATTGTAGGGGCGGAGCTTGCTCCGTCCAAAAACATAAAATAATTATGCTTTTATTTTCAATTTGAATTTTTCTCCAGTCGTCCTACACTTTCGAAAGT
>JBDHXE010000147.1:0-6132 GCA_039810525.1 Chlorobiota bacterium
GGTTTCAAAGAATTTAAGCGCACACTTTTAGAATGGACAGCTTGTATTTTAGCAGAAAATCCAAAAGCAAAAATCAATACGTTAATTGCAATCCCTTACAATCCTTATGAACCAAAACCTTATTCACGCTGGACAATGGCAGGAATGCTTGATTTAGAGAATGAATTAAAAGTTGCTGAAGAATTTTGGGACTTTCTTGGTGGACAAGGTACATATTTGCAACTATTGGACAATTTTGAAAAAGTTGGTGTAGAGCTACGACCAGAAATTGACGACTATTTTGCACGATACAACAAATTCTAAAAAGAAGAAAGAGCAGCACCTAATAGTCAGTCTTGTTTCAGAGTTGGGTAGCTTGCTCATTCGACACTTTTCGTAAATTTGAGCTTTGTTGCTTATTTAGAATTTTCGGTTGAAAATCCCCCGCCCGAACCAAAGCTGGTCAGACGTTAGCGGTCAGGCTATGACGATACAACCTAAAATACAATTAACATACAAAAATGACAACGAACAGAAAAGTAATTTTATATATCGTAACAAGTTTGGACGGTTATATTGCTAAATCAAATAACGACCTTGGGTTTCTTTCAATTGTAGAACAAGAGGGAAAAGACTACGGTTATGCTGACGTTGTAAAAACTGTGGACACTGTAATTCTTGGGCGCAAAACCTCCGATTAAGTTATTTCTATGGGTTTTGACTTTCCTCACGTGGTCAAAGATGCTTATATTATCAAACGGATGCCAAGATCTAATATAGGTTCAGTAAAATTTTATATAGACGACCTTAAATCGCTTATAGACAAACTCAAATCTTAAAACGGAAAAATATATTTTGTGACAGTGACGCAGAAATAGTATACGAACTATTAAGAGACGAATTTATTGACGAGTTTATTATTTCTGTTATACCAAATATTAGTTAGTAATGGTATAAGACTAAAAAATATTTTTTGCTGATAACAAAAAAAATACTAATTTTAAGAAAATAATTTTTGATAATTATAAATAAATTTGATTGATTAAGTATATCAAATTAATAATTGTTGAGACTGTAAACCATAAAAAGAAATGTGATGAAACCGGAAAAAACAATTGAGTATAAAAAATAAAGGGTGAAAAAATGAAAAAGTATTTAATTATAGGGCTTCTTGCAATTGCTACAAGTGTAGTATATGCTCAAGGGTGGCAGCCTTGTGGACTAACTGATAATTCGTTTTTAAAAACAATTGGTACCTCTGTTGTTGTACACAATGGTAAAATTTTCGAGTTTCACCGTAATGGTGTTGTTAATACTCTGAATGTGAGTACAGATAATGGAGCAACGTGGTCGGTTGTGAATTCTGATTGGATGACAGCAAATTCAAATTCTTTGGGGTATAATAGTGCTACATTGGCATCTGTCGGTAAACGCTTATATTTGTTTGCAGGAGGCGTCTGCGGAGAAGTACTTTTCTCCACAGATTAAGGCTCAACCTTTCAACTTACAGATATGACCTATTTGCCTACTTGTGTAACTAATCCTCAAGCTAAAGCCGCGCTTTTCTATCCTAATATGTGGACAACTTGGGGAAATGACCATCTGATTGCAATTTTTGAAAGTGCTCAAGCAAGTCTTATTTATAATATTTCTAGCGGTAAATGGGAATATATCCCGGGAATATCTGGTAATATGCCACGAGGATACTGCTCACGGAATGATACACTATGGGCAAGTTCAGAAGGCAAGTCTCATACTGGAGCAATGTGGAGTATTGATGGTATAAATTGGAATTTTACTACAGGCACAGGTCTTGATCAGTGGGAGTATCCTAACCTTATTAAATGGCATAATAATCGGTTGTTTATGTACACAAACCATTATCAAAAAGGAGATAGGCTACGGTATAGTGATGATTATGGTGAAACATTTCATGAAATTGATTTAACCCCATATTTTTCAGATAAATCTAGTATTAACAAAGTTAAAGATATATTTTCATGTAATGGTAACTTATATATATCGTTGGCAACTTTTTTCCCACCTGCTGGTTCACCTAATTTATTGGTAAGCACAGATAATGGCGAAACATTTGTTGCCGATACATTAGGTTTTCCTGTTGGTGATGATGGTAAATTTTTAGAGGTTAATTATGGTGCATTAGTCTATAATAATGGCTGGTTATTTGCTCAACTTAAGAATGGTGATTTATATCGTAAATATATCGGTCAGGCAAGTAGCGTTTCTAATCAAAGCGAACTATTATCAATAGAAGTTTTTCCTAATCCTGTGGATAGCAAACTGAACATTAAAGTAAAAGAAACTGTAAACATCAAAATTGTAAATGTTCTTGGAATTGTAGTTGATACACAAAAACTCAATGTGGGTAATAACTGGATAGATATAAGTACACTTACAAAGGGTATCTACTTCATTCAGTCATCTAATGGCGGTACTTCGACAGGCTCAGTAACTGCTATGAAGTTTATTAAAGAGTAAGTGAAAATGATAATGAAAAATAATAATAGTTTACAACAAGGTATTGCTAAAAGGTGCTGAGTGGATTCTCAATTGAATATTTTTTGGAAAAATCCGTTATAGAGGTAAGAAGGAAGCAGAGTTAGAAGATGATATTAAGTGGTTTCGGGTAGATAATTGAGGCTGCATCATAAGTCAAAAGATAAGAAATTAATTTAATTCTCTAGATGTCCTACACTTCTTCCTAGTCGTCCTATACTTTCGGAAGTGTAGGACGACTTGTTCTTGGAAGCCGCTTGCCATTATAGACTTACGTGACTCGCTCTTTTGTTCCTTTTTAATTGTTTTTTTATTAAACTACCTTTTTTCAAAACAAGGAAATATGAACGTAAGTATATAATTCTGACTTATAAGACAGTTTCTTGTAATGAGTTATTCATTTGTTTGATCTAAAAGTTGAGCTTATATTTAATTTTAAATTTCTTTTCAGAGTTTTTGGCAACTTTAATATCAAGATTAATTTTATCAGAGTTTTCTGTAGTATATTTCTCGTCTGAGTTAATTATTTCGAAACCTCTACCTAGGTATGCTACTACATTGATATTGACATCTTCATTCTTTTTGTTTTTCAAAGTGATTTCGCGAATATATATATATGATTTGTCGCTAATTTTGGTAGTTTCTAACAACTCTGATTTTCCAATTAAATCGAAAGAAGAGCCTGTCTGGATTCTCAATATCTCGTCTTTGGCTGTTTGATTAATAGTATTATTACCAATTAGTTCATAAGTATCGCCATCTTGCTTAAATATTCTAATATTGCCTTGGGGAATGGGAATACCAAGTCCGTTTTTTTCGCTATTATTGATTTCGATAGCTATATTAATATTAGATTCGCTGTTGAAATTGTTTGAGTAGTAGTAATATTTGTTGATTATATTAATCCCTTGTTTTGAGATTAATGGCAGTTGTTTGAATTCATTTTTCTGTAAATTAATTTTATTGGGATAGTTGTACGAATACATATCAGAGAAGGAATTAGCTTCTACATTTTGTTCATCTGAAATACTTTTGTTCATAGTCTTAGACATCAAAGCATTGGCAGCATATTCTCTATTTTTCTGAATTTCGCCTGCCATAAGTTTGATAGATGTGTTTTCGAAATTAATACCAGTATTGTTTCTTAGATTGACCCATCCTTCCAAATTTAATTTTGTAGAAGATTTGTCTATATAAGCTACGTAGTCTGTGCTCCACCCTAATCCATTAGTGATATATGTAAATTGAGCTGGTTCGGTAGATTCTTTGTTAGATTCTACTTTGAATACAAATTCTCTTTTTTTGTTCAAATCGAGTAGTAAATCATTTAAGAATATATTATATTTATTAATATCATTAATGATTACATATTTATTATCTTTTGTTTTGATAATTATTCCGTTGTCTATATTTATCAATGTGCCTTCGATAGAGCTATTTTCGTTAGCTATTTTGATGTCATTATCGATGTAGTTTCTAAGTAACTGCATTATATCGGGGTTAATGTTAATAAAGGATTTTTCGAGTTGTTTGGCTTTGATATCCAAATTAAGCGAATTTGCTTCTATTTGTTCTGAGAAATCTTTGAAAACTATATTATTGATACCTTTGTATAATTTAATATTAGTATTGGTCTTAACAACCGAAAACCCACCATTGTAGATAGTTAGATTATTTGATGATTCTTGGGCATTGAGATATATAGCTGCCAATAGGTAGATTATAACTAATTTTTTCATATTTGCTCCTTTATTCTATTACATTTATTTTTGAATAATAATTTAATCCATTGATTATAGATACTAATACATAGCTGCCTGATCGAACTTTGTAGCCTAAATCATTATTTAAATCCCATTTGAATAATGATTGATTATTAGTTGTAATTTTATTAGTAAGATCAAGTACCAAATTGCCATCTATATCGAAGATACGAGAGCTATTAATTTTGCCGTTTACTTTGCTCAAATCTATGTTTACAAAGTCGTGGGCTGGATTAGGGTAGATATCTACCATTGTATTAGTAATAGGTGATTGATGAGTTTCGACATTAGTAATTAAATTGTCAATTTTGAAGTCCCAGATTCCTCGCCCATAAGTAGCAAATCGTGCTGTTTTGGTACTAGGTATATAATTTACAGACCAGAATATTTGATCGGGGGTATTATTATCTATTATTGGATACCATTTATTAGAGCCGAAAATATATATATAAGGGCCAACAGAAGTAGCTGCAAAAATTGCACTTTCGTCATTATTCAAGTCGAAATCATAGAAAAATGCTTTAGGCATATTTTCTCCAAGAGCTTCGAACGTTTTGCCTGCATCTTTGCTTACATAAACACCGGGCGAATTGTATCCAGCACCACCTACATATACTATATTTCTATTGGAATTAGAAGTAACAATGGGGGTAGGGTGAAGGTAGTTGTATCCAGGAGCTTTGAAGTTTGGTGTTAAAGTCCATGTATTGCCAGCGTCGTTAGAAGTATAAAAATTACCTTGTTTGGTAGCTACATACCATAATTTAGTATCTACTGATGATATTCCAATAGCTGAAACGTCATTGTAAGGGTCTTCTGTATCGAATTGGAAAGGTAGCTCATCTGCAACTAATTTATTCCCATTGTATGATACTATTATTAATTTAGAAGTATTGTTGGCAGTACCTGGCGCTATTACTACTTTTTTAGGTTCTCCCGGTATTGCGGCTAAAGCAGGCATCCATACTCTATCTTCGTATCGCCCTTCAAAATTCCAACCTAAGCTGAATTTATTTAACGGTAAGTTAGTATAATAAAGGAGATAGCCCGGATATACTGACCATACATTGGTCCCCCCATCTGCTGATACAATAGCACCATAATCTCCACTGATATCTTGTGATAATTCAGCTGTATTGTTCCCTGAAATATCTCCTATCTGAAATCCCTGATCTTGTGCACCAGCATATACATATTGCCCTAAGGGACCATCATAAGTATAAGTAGAATAGTATTGAGATACATTAAGCCCACTCAAAGAGATGTTTTGATAAACACTAGGATTATCTTTGCTTAGGTAAGTACCACCATCGGTATTGATAAAAATATATTCAGATGAGTTGTCAATTTTGAAAGTATTAATACCTGGTATATCAGCATGAAGCTTATTTTTAACATCTTTATAATATTCTGTCCAAGAGTTGATCATATTCCAACCCAACCCACCATCGGTAGAGTAGTAGCAATTGACCCCTCCTATCCAAATCAGGTTGGGATTAATTTTAGAGACTTGGAAGCTATTGCTCATAAACATATCAGTTTCTACTTCGCCCATATAAGCAATTTCTTTTTTCGCATCATTGTATTTTAATATCATTCTATTAGAGTTTTGATATTTGGTAGCATAATATATAATAGGTGTAGCATTTATTATAGAGCCAGTCATTATAATATCATTATTGTCATCGAGCAGAGATTGGATAAATGGTGATTGTGCTAAAAAAGTAAGATTGTTGTTAGTATCTAATTGATACAAAGTATCTTTGAGCTGTACAAAGAGTTTGTTGTATTCTCTATTGCCCCATATATCTATAGAGTTATTGTAGTCGAAGTTGAAAATTTCTTTGAAAGATTCTCCATAATTATCCGAAAA
>JBDHXE010000148.1:0-6088 GCA_039810525.1 Chlorobiota bacterium
GAACATAAAATCAAAAAATACAAGCTCTTTCTCTAAAAACATAAAATGTGACTGTGACGTTAAAGTGAGACAGCCTCAACTTGTTCGTAAAGGAAATATGAATGATAATATTTAATTCTGAATTATGAGACAGCCTCAGCTTTATATACGACTAGCTGAGTTCAGGGTTGCACTATAAAAAAAATAAGGACAGAGCAAGCTCTGTCCCTACTTTAACAAAAATAATATCCTTCACTTCAAAGTATAGGATATTCGAGAATACATATTTAGTTTACCATTGGGCTACCGTTTCCAAAGTCTGAAAAGTTGCCAAAATTAGATGGACCATCTATATTGATTGTGCCATTGTTTTTTTCATATTTTGTTATATTTTCGTTAAGCGCACGCAATAATAATTTAGCATGTTGAGGAGTCATAATTATACGTGCATTTACTTTAGCTTTTGGTATTCCGGGCAATAATCTTGTAAAATCAATTACAAATTCAGCAGCAGAATGAGATATAATAGCTAGATTTGAGTAAATTCCTTCCGCTTCTTTTTCACTAATTTCGATATTTAGTTGTTGTGGTTGTTGATTTTTATTATCAGACATTTTAATTCCTATTTTAAATTATTCATTTTTTCTTGAACTTCTTTCAATTTATTAGATTCTTTAGTAGCACCATATATATTTAATAATATCAAGTAGTAAGATTCTAATTCATTCTTAGGTACTAACGGAGCTACTCCTTCTAAAGTTCGGGCTATTCTTTTTAAATCAGCATCTTGACCTAACACCATATATATATTGCCTAATTCACCTAATAACTGATAATTAGAGCTATATTTATCAGATTTGAGTGCTTTGCTAAAATAATCAGCAGATGTTTTTAGCAATGGGAAATACTCATCAGTTTTATATTGATAAGATTTGTCCTTATCTGCTTTATCTTGCTGGGCTTTCTGTATAATCGAAGCTTTATTTTTGTATGCAGAAGCTATATTGCGAAGTACAATATCATAATTTGGATCTATTTCCAAAGCTCTTTCGTAACTTTTGATAGCATCATCATAATTTTTGAGATTCTGTTGTAAATCACCTAATTGTGCCCAAGTAGATTTGTTATTAGGGTCAGTTTTGGTCAATGCAATAGCTTCTTTTAGAGCTATATCGGTTTTGCCCATCTCTTGGTATAAAGATAGTTTAGATCGCTGAGCTTCTACATTATTAGGTTGCAATTTAGTAATCATATCAATATATTTAAAAGATTTGTCATAATCTTTTTTGTTATAATAATATTGCGCTAGTGCGCCGTATGCATCCATACTGAAACTAAAAGGCATCATTTTCTCTTCGTTTGGCAAATTAGGATTAGGGTCATAAGACCAATAAGTAAGTAGTTTCTCACCTAGGTCGTTAGCATTAGAAAAAGCGTATAATTCTTTGCCATCAATTTTGAAATAATCAACAAAATTGGTATCGTATGCTTCTGTAACTTTAGAAATAGTATTTATAGGTTTTTCGCCAATTGTTTGTAAAAATTTATCACGGGGCATATCAATATAAAATCCTTTCTTCTCAGCAATATTAACATCAGTTTCCATTTTTTTTACGTATTCGGAATAATATTCCATAGCTTTGGTAGTATCGCCTTTGTATTCGCTAATCATACCTTTAAATCTATAAAAGTCTAAAATATTAGGGCGTAAGTTAATACCAATATCGAAGTATTTAACTGCTTCGTCTAATACTTGCTTATTACTTCCATTATAGCTATTAAATGTATTGATGCCGCGATTATAACATTCTATCCAAATTTGCTGTATAAGTGCATTTTCGCGAGTTTTAAGATCTTCAGTTTTAGCATATTCGAGGGCTTTTTTGGCATTTTCTGCTGCAAGCTCCCATTTTTCTTGCTCTTTATAAATATCAGCTAAGATAGCATAGGCTTCGGCATTAGTAGGGTTTATTTGTATTTCTTTTTGCAAATAATCCATAGCTTTAGGATAATCCTTATTGCTATATGCTACTTTAGCAGTAGTCAAGTTCTTAGAACTACATTGAAAACTCTGTGATGCGAAAGCTCCGATTACAAGTGCAACAAGTAGTATTAAAATTCTTTTCACAATATTACTCCATTATATATTAAATTTTTCATTTCTGCTATTAATTTGGATATAAATTTAACAAAATAATTGCTAATAACGAAGGAATTAATTATTTGATTTATACATTATTTCTTATTACGTTCAGCTATATTGAATGGTATTCTTTTCGGCTCAAAATTCTTAAAATATCCCAATTTATAGTTTATTTTATTAGGATTAATATTGTATTCATCGGCAGATAGTAATATAAAAAGATTATTTTCGAATGATTGGTTTACTTTTATTAAATATTGATAATCTTCTAAGACATTTTGAAATTCTTGATAATCTCCAATTATTTCGAAAATATCTTTGTTGTAAATAGCAGGATCGTCATTAATAGAATATACTAAATAGTAATTTTCTGGATTATTTATTTTAATTTTGTTAGGTACAAACCCACTAATAGTAACTTTTGGTAATCCCAATCCAGATATGTCTTGTGCCGCTGACAATGATAGATCAATTATTCTATTCTTGATAAAAGGGCCTCTATCATTTACTCTTACTAAAGTAGATTTTAGATTGTTTTGATTAGTTACTCTCAAAATAGTTCCAAATGGTAATTTCTTATGTGCAGCAGTATGATCATTTTTGTCATATCTATCTCCACTTGATGTTTTTCTTAAATGGAATTTGTTGCCATAATACGAAGCTATACCACTATTCGACCATATCTGGCTCTCACCAAAATCTATTAGATCATAAATACTATTAGTAATTGATGTTGTGCTCATCTTAATAGGTTTCTGATCTGTTTGAGCTACATCATTTGTATAAGTAGATAGAGAAATAATAATGAATATAGCAATTTGAGTTGCAAGTCGATTGACTATGCTAATATCTATTTTTAACAATAGATTTTCTCCAAATGTTCAACATAATATGTAAAAAGAATAATTCCCCCTCTCCTCTTTATAAAGTGGTATAAACGTATGCAATTTTAAATTATTATTTTTAATATTATTGGGATAATTATTAATCTATTAATAATCATATACTTCTATAAATTGTAGCTTAGACCTATTTTGTACCCGAAATAATTCCAGCTATTTTTGCCTAATAATTTGATTCGATAGCTAAAATCAGCACTAATATTTTCATTCAATAATATACCAAATAGAAACTCTGATTGTAAATAGTTTTCCATATTTGGCTCTTTTCTACTAATGAATGGTAGGGCATTATCGAAAGATACTAAAGAATTGGCCCATTCTATATTAGCAGATATATATGTATCTGGTATGGAGTATAGTCCAATATTTAATTTTATTAATAATAAGTCTTTTAAGTCTTCGGATCTTACAACATACCCCATAGATGCATCCAAATGAAATTTCTCAAAATTCAAACCAAAATTGATTTCTGGGAGAATTTCTATAGCATAATCACTCCAAAAATCACTTCTATTTCTTGCTACTCCATCTTGATTAGCGAGAGGCATATTTAAAGTGCATAAAATATTCAATTCGTAAACCCCCTCTAATATCTGATATATACCTTGAGTATTAATATAATCTACCATTAATAAACTCAAATTTGCTTTGTCTTGTTTGGGTAGAGTAGCAGCATTTGTAGAGTCGTAAAATTCTGAATATCGTTCATTAAGTGTGTATTTGCTTATTGGAACATTAACTTGAAGGCTTAGATTATTAGTTATTTTCTGTTTAACATTAAAATCAAATGTTATTTGCTCAAATTCGATAGTATATAATCTATTATATTGATTTAAGTAATTGGTATCTATAAATGTTGCAACTATATTACCATCTAAATCAAAATACGAAGAGGCATTTACTTTGGCAAATGATATTCCAAATTTAGTATCCTTCTCTAATAAATATGTATTGTAGATTTGTTCTTTATTAATATCCTTTTTAGGTATATTATAATTAGTACTCTGACTAAATATAATATTATAACTAATAAGCAATATTGTAATAATAATACTAAATTTCACCTTTATAACTCCTTACAAGTGCATAATTATTTTTTGATATTGATATATTTGGCTAATTGCTATATCTATTATCCATTGTTATATAATTAAAAATACGAAATAATAATTTTATAATTTAGAAACAATTACAAATTTATGAAGCAATTTAAGTATTTTTATGTAATTTTGACTTTTTAATTAGTGATATTAATTATTAATTATATATAGGTCAAGTAATGATAAACAATACAAATACCAATGATATATACTATCCTAGCAAAGAAGTATTAGAATATTCGCTTGTAAAAGATAGATCGGAATGGGATAAATTAGCAAATGAAAATTATGCTCAATTTTGGGAAAATTTTGCTAATGAGCTTCATTGGTTCTCACATTGGGACAAGGTATTAGATGACAGCAATCCTCCTTATTACAAATGGTTTACTAATGCAAAAACAAATATTTGCTATAATTGTTTAGATGTGCATATTAAGACCCATCGAAGAAACAAATTGGCTTTACTTTGGGAAGGTGAATCTGGTGAATTTCGCTCATATTCGTATTTCAAATTATACCGTGAAGTATGCCAATTTTCTAATGTACTTAAAAGCATGGGTGTCAAAAAAGGTGACAGAGTAACTATCTATATGGGTAGAATACCAGAAATTATTATAGCTATGTTATCTTGTGCTAGAGTAGGTGCTATACATTCTGTAGTCTTTGGAGGTTATTCAGTAGAAGCATTAGCTGAAAGAATTGAAGATAGCAAAAGCAAGATAATGATAATTGCTGATGGTTCTTTCCAGCGAGGTAAGATAGTTAATTTAAAAAAAATAGCTGATGAAGCATTAGCTCGCACTGGTACTATTGAGCATGTGATTGTAGTAAAAAGAACTGGTCATGATGTAAATATGGAGCCAAGTAGAGATATGTGGTATAATGAATTAATGCAATTACCAATAGCTTCGCCACATTGTGATGCAGAGGAAATGGATTCTGAAGATCCTTTGTATTTATTATATACTTCTGGTACAACTGGCAAACCAAAAGCAATTTTGCATACTCATGGTGGCTATATGGTAGGTACTTATACTACAACTAAATATATGTTGGATATTCACGAGGAGGATAGATATTGGTGCACAGCTGATCCCGGCTGGGTAACTGGTCATAGCTATATTGTTTATGGTCCACTACTGACTGGTACTACTTCATTTATGTACGAAGGAGCACCATACCATCCCTACCCAAATAGGTGGTGGTCTATGATCGAAAAATATGGCATAAATATATTATATACTGCCCCTACAGCTATTCGTGGTTTTATGAGATTTGGCGACGACTGGATTAACCGACACGATATTTCTTCGTTAAGGCTGTTAGGATCGGTAGGCGAACCTATTAATCCGGGAGCTTGGAAGTGGTATTATGAGGTTATAGGTAAAGAAAAGTGCCCTATTATTGATACTTGGTGGCAAACAGAAACAGGTATGTTTATTGTAGCACCTTTCCCTACTATGCCGCTAAAGCCCGGTAGCGGTAGCAAACCATTTCCTGGTGTAGTAATGGAGGTGGTAGATGAAGCAGGTAAGCCTGTACCTCCCAATACAGAAGGTTTTCTTATAATAAAGACTCCTACACCTGCAATGTTGCGAACAGTATATAACGATCCTGATAGATATATCAGTCAATATTGGTCTAAATTTCCGGGTGCATATATGACTGGTGATAGTGCCAAAATAGATGACGGCGGATATATTTGGGTAATTGGTCGGGTAGATGATGTAATCAAAGTATCTGGTTATAGATTAGGTACAGCTGAGATTGAAAGCGCCTTTGTAAGCCATCATAGTGTGGCCGAAGCAGCTGCTATAGGAATACCACACGATGTAAAAGGAAATGCCATCTAACCTAGGTTGGTCTGTCATAGAGTTCTTTTTTGATTTGTTCTTTATAATATATGATTTAATTAAAATTGCCTTATATACTACTTAACTGTAAGGGGTTTTGGGGTTTTGGGG
>JBDHXE010000149.1:0-6046 GCA_039810525.1 Chlorobiota bacterium
GATAGCAATCAAGTATTATTAGACGTATGTGATATTTGGGATGTGCAAGGGTATGAATCTTCAATTATAGCGGCGTCTATCAGGAATCCTATTCATATAATCCAAGCGGCAAAAGCGGGTGCCGATATTGCTACAGTACCTTATAATGTTTTGATGCAGTCGTTGTATAATCCGCTTACAGAATCAGGGCTCAAAAAGTTCCTCGATGATTATGATAAAATGATGACAGAAAAACAAAAAGTAACTATTTTATAAAGAATATATAAAAATTGCATTTTGGAATTATTGCTACCAGAAGAGGTTTTAGAGGCTTACAAATTATCATACTTTCCAATGGCCGAATCTAAGGAAGGTGAAATATTCTGGCATTCACCAGAGATGAGAGCTATATTTGATATAAATTCCATTGATTATGATAAGAATGTGGTAAAAAAAATTAAGAAGGGCGTATTTGGTTTTACCATTAATCATGATTTTGATTTTGTTATTAATAGTTGTGCCGATAGAAGTACTACTTGGATAAACAATGATATAATAGATACTTATAATGAACTTCATAGAATGGGCTATGCCCATTCTATAGAAGTATGGCATAATAACGAAGTCTGTGGTGGGCTGTATGGGCTAGCTATCGGAGGTGCTTTTTTTGGCGAATCTATGTTTAATACTATAAGTGATGCTTCTAAGGCTGCATTTTATTATTTAATTAACCATTTAATTGCACAAAATTTTGTATTATTAGACTCTCAATATATAAACGACTTTACTAAAAAGCTCGGTGCATTCGAAATTCCTAAAAAAGAATACCAAAAATTACTTGCAAAGGCTTTAGATTTGGATAGATGGTTCGTATAATGAACTTATTGATTAACTGTTGGTCATAATCTATCTCGACAAATACTGCTAAATATCAATATATTAATAAGTTATAAAAATATTAAAGTAATGCCTAATTGATATTGTTAAAATATTAAAACTAAATAGGCGTCAAATAACTCTTATTATAAAAGTATTGAATATTAAACTAATAGGTGAAAATAATGGCAGTAGCTACCAAGAAAAAATCTGATAATCCTAAAAAGCAGATTGGAAAGCAAGCAGAATCTAATGTCGTAACAATGGACTATATGGGAAGTAAAGTTGAAGTAGAATTATATAGTAAATTTGATTTCTCGGGGTTTGACAAACAAACTATTATTGAATGGTACAAAATTAATCATTTAGGTAGAAAATTAGATGAGAAGGCTGCTTTATATCTTAAAATGGCAAAAGGGTGGTCTTACCACGCTCCGTTTGCAGGTCATGATGGTATCCAATTAGCAATAGGTAAAACATTTAGAGCAAATAAAGACTTTTTGTTCCCTTATTATAGAGATATGCTTACAAGTTTGGTTGCAGGTATTACAGCCGAAGAGATAATTCTAAATGGGCTAAGTAAAGATACTGATGTAGCAGGTGGAGGACGCCATATGTCTAATCATTTTGCCAAACCAAGTATTCGTATTCAAAATGTATCATCATGCACAGGCAATCATAGTCTTCATGCTGCTGGTGTAGCAAGGGCTATCAAGACATACAATGGAGATGAAATTGCTATTTATTCTGGTGGTGAGTCTGCTAGTTCAGAAGGTTACTTCTTCGAAGCTATCAATACAGCTACACTCGAAAAGCTTCCTGTGATATTTGTTCTTCAGAATAATAAATTCGGTATATCAGTACCATTGGTAGATCAAACTGCTAATCAAATTGTGTCTGAAAATTTCCGAGGAATGAAGAATTTAGCGATATTTAATTGCGATGGGCGTGATCCATTTGATTCTTATAGAGCTATGCAGTCAGCCAAAGAATATATATTAAGTGGCAATGGACCAGCTATGGTGCATGCTGATTGCGATAGAATTGGTTCGCATTCAAATTCAGATAATCATGAATTGTATCGTTCGGAAGAAGCTAGAGATGAAGTGAAAAGAAGAGACCCATTGATGCAGTTCCGTTGGCATATAATTGATAAGAAAATTGCTACTATCCAAGAGATTGAGCAGTGGGAAGAAGAAAATAAAAAGATTATGTTTGAAGCAGCCGACAAAGCCGAAGCTGCTCCAAATGCTGATGGAAATTCTTGGGCTCAATATATCTTACCAGAGCCGTATGTAAGAGTAGAAGATAATACTGAATTTGAATATCCTGATAATGGAGATCACTTACATCTTATAGATGCAATTAATATTACTCTGAAAGAGGAGTTTCGCTCTAATCCAGATACTTATATGTGGGGGCAAGATATAGGCAAAGGTGGTGTATTTAATGTAGTAAAAGGTATGCCTCAAGAGTTTGGCAAATCGAGAGTATTTAACGCTCCTATTGCAGAGGATTCGATAGTAGGTACAGCAAATGGATTTAGTAGATATAACGATAAAATAAGAGTAGTAATAGAAGGTGCAGAATTTGCTGATTATTTCTGGCCTGCTATGGAACAATTGGTGGAGGCATCGCATGATTATTGGAGAACAAGAGGTCAATTCTCTTCCAATATGGTGTTGCGATTAGCAAGTGGTGGATATATTCAAGGTGGATTGTATCATTCTCAAAATTTGGAAGGTGCTTTTGTTACTTTGCCGGGTATAAGAATAGTTACACCAGCATTTGCTGACGATGCAGTAGGATTGTTGCGTAATGCTATCCGCTCCAAAGGTGTAACAATGTTTTTAGAGCCTAAGTTTTTGTATAATATGAAAAATACAACAGCTCCTAAACCACCAGATAATTTCGTAATTCCATTTGGAAAAGCTAAGATTAGAAGAGCAGGTAGCGATGTAACGATAGTAACTTATGGTACATCAGTCCATTTGAGTTTGTTTGCTGCCGAAGATTTAGCAAAAGAAAATATTAGTGTAGAAGTAATAGATCTGCGTTCTCTTGCACCTTGGGATAAGGAAACAGTTTTTGAATCTGTAAAGAAAACAAATAGGGTAATAGTAGCACACGAAGATAAGGTATTTGGTGGATTTGGGGGCGAAGTAGTATCGTCTATTAATGCAGAAATGTTTAGATATTTAGATGCTCCAATAATAAGAGTAGGCTC
Source organism: Chlorobiota bacterium (assembly GCA_039810525.1). GTDB lineage: Bacteria > Bacteroidota > Ignavibacteria > Kapaibacteriales > UBA2268 > JBDHXE01. Next base: position 3,083 of record JBDHXE010000149.1, read on the forward strand.
TAAAAATGTGCCTGTAGGATTTGCGAAGTCGTACGAGATGGCAACATTACCAAATAAAATTGATATAATAAATGCAGTGAAGCAAACTATTAAATATTAAAAATGTGTAGTGTGAAAAATATTTGACACTGTGTAGTATAAATTACAAAAAATAAATATATTTTTTTGATATTTTAGAAGATTAATTATTTTCAGAATTAAAAATTGTTTTATTCTGACAATATCAATTATATTTGTATGCTGTGAAGTGGAAAAAGTTTTCGCGCCCGTAGCTCAACCGGATAGAGCATTGGATTCCGGTTCCAAAGGTTGGGGGTTCGACTCCCTTCGGGCGTACAAGAGTATGTAAAATAAGTAATTAGTAAAGGTACTATGGCAAAAGATAATTTGGAAACAGAAATGAATAATGAAGAGTTTACAGTAAGTAATACTTCAAATGATAATTCATTAAATTTTATACAAAAGAATTCAAAATTGATAATTATTGTTTCAATAGGTATAATAGCTATCGTAGCAATATTTGCTTTTATTAGATATAAGAATCAAGAAGATTCATTAAAAGCATCTACTTTGATGAGTAGAGTATTACCTTATTACGAAAAAGCAGATTATACCAAAGCTTTAGATGGAGATCCAACCCAGAGTTATTCTGGTGAGCCAGTTAAAGGGCTTAAATTTATTGCGTCTGAATACTCTAATACAGAGCAGGGTAAGATGGCTTCTTTTTATGTAGGTAATATATTATTATCGACTGGTAAATATAGCCAAGCAAGTAATTATTTTAATGATGCTTCATCATCAGATTCTAAGGTTGTACAATGTGGCGCATTGGCAGGTAAGGCTGCTTGCTTGGAAGTTGATAAGAAATATGAAGAAGCTGCCAAGGCTTATTTGGATGCTGCTAGATTGATAGCTGATGATGAATTGCAAGCACGTTATAATTATTATGCAGCTTATGCTTACGAATTAGCTTCTAAAAAAGACGATGCAGAGAAACTCTATCGTAAAGTAGTGCTTAGTTCAAAATTCTCAGAATTTGCAGAATTAGCAAAAGAAGGTCTAACTCGTATTGGCACGATAATTGAGTAGGATATTTGGGTGAAAGTCCCAATTTTTACGTTTATATATGATTAATATGAAGATTAAAAATATTTGTTTTACAATTAATGATTTAATTATTGGAGGTAACATGCAACGATTGATTCGTTTGAGTTTATTTTCGATACTGCTTGGAATATTAAGTGTTGGGGTAGGTTTTGCACAAAAACCTACTGTCTTCGTTTCAGGTAGTATTAAACCGAGCGATGTCAGGATATTCCAAAAGGATACTATCTATATAATCGATAGAGATTATGTAGTTGGTGGTACTTTGTTGATTGAGCCTGGCACTACAATCCACTTCAACCCTAATGGTAGGTTGATTGACTCTACTGGTGGTAGAATTATCGCAGACGGCTTTGCAAAAGCTACTTATAATCAAAGCCCAGATGGTATTAATCCAGTGGTAAACTATGAACCACTTGGTTATGCTAGTTTTGATTATTTCTTCTATGGTGCCGTTGATCAATATAATGACAACGCTACAACTGCTAGAACTGTAAGTATCGAAACTAAAAAAGATCCTACAGTTAATACTGACAAGTATAACTATATTTTCCATGTGCTTTTGGATAAGAGCACTAGAAAAATTGTTAACTTGCAAGACCCTAATGCTTATTCAAAATATAGAAACTCAAGTAGTGGTAACTATGTAGTAGTTTCTTATGAGCAAGCAATGATGTTTAAAACAGCAAGGTTGAATAACGACCCTGAAAATTTTGATCCTAACGTTAAGACTTTACCTTGGAAAAGAATTGGCGGTAATAATGTAAATAATGTAAATATTACTCCTGAGCCAATTAATTTTATTGGTAAGCCTGCTGGTAATTATTCAAGAGAATGGGGACATATTATAGTATTGCCCGGCTCTCGCGCAGCTTTCTTCCGTAATGTTAATTTTGAAGACATTCGTAAGGATACTACTGTAGATCGTCAAAATATTTACCATCAAGATGGTGCACCTTATGCTGCTATTAATAATAGAATTAATAAATTAACTAATGGTAGTGGTGGTGCTATCACTACTTTTTCTTCTAGAACTTGGTTGATAGATGTTAATTTTAGAAATAATATGGCTCGTAACCGTGGTGGTGCTTTGAGTATTTTGCAAACTCCACAAGAATTTGCATTTCTTGCAGGCGGTAATACAGCTAATTCCTTAGGCTATTACTCTAATACTAAGAATCCTTATTTAACAAATAAAGATGGTTCTCCTTCTACATTGAATACTAATACAGTAATCAAAATTGATAATATAGATGAATCTACAGCTGAACCTTTGAGTGATGTAAATCGTCAAGCTTTCGATGATGCTCGTGTAGCTGTATTGTTAGGTAGAATGAGAAGAATGAACTTTGAAAATAACTATGTACAACTTGCAAAAGTAGAAGTAGTAAATCAAGGTGGCCAAACTAAAACTTATGATAATACAGATGTACCTGCTACTTATCCATATTCTAATGGTAACTATGCACAAGGTGGTGCTATCTATATTGCAGGTGTAAATGAATATAAAGATAGATTGATTGAAGTTGGTTTAGGTGTTAATAATAGTATAATGATAGATAATAAAGAAGTTTTCTTCCCAGAACAAGACTTTTTTAAAGCTATTGGTAACGAAGCTCGTAACTTCCAACAATCATTATCTTCAGAAGGTGCTCGTGGTGGTGCTATTTACGTAGGTAAATATACATCATTGATAGTTTCTGGAGAATTTACTAATAATCAAACAAAGGCTAAATATTTTGATAACCCTGATTCTTATGGCGAAAATGTTCATTTGTATTCTCAAGGTGGTGCTATTTTCTGTGAAAATACGACTGGTAGATTACAAGTGCGTGGCGCTCCAAGTAGAGAAACATTTAA
>JBDHXE010000150.1:0-5926 GCA_039810525.1 Chlorobiota bacterium
TCACAGTGGAAGTATGGCGATTATTATTCAAATCCACAAGTTGTGGCTTTTGAAGATACAAATGGCCGAGGTAGGCTAATAGTAGCAGTTAGTACAGATGACAATATTCAAGCAGATTCTAATATTACACCAAAAGTAATATCCTTAGAATTTGTAACCATACAGAATGCAATCAACAATACGACTAATATTTTTAATTTTGTCAAACCTGTGGCTACTGTAATAGATTCGAATGGAAGACATACCGTGTTTTTGAAAGCCGATACTACATACCTAAATATTCATGGTTATGTAAGCGTATGGCCTGGGGATACAGATAATAACGGAATAGTAGATCACCTCGATTTCGCACCCGTTACTCAATATATAGGCTTTGGCTCTGCCACCAAAAATATGAAAAGTTTCAAAAGAAAATCTGGCTCAGCTATTTGGGGACCGCATAAAGTATTGACTTGGGATAGTGCCGCAGTTACTTATGCTGATTGCGATGGCAATGGAGATATTACAATTTCCGATATGCTGATTGTTACATATAATTTAGGCAAAGATACTACTTCATATTCTATTAATAAAACTAAAGATGCAATTCAATCAAAATTGCCTAAACCAACGTATTATAATGTAGATAATGCAATTAGAATACCTTTGAAACTAAACAAAAATATAGAGCTATATGGTATTGCTGGAATAATTGATATTAGTCAATTTAGCGATAAAATCATAGGAGTGGAGCCCGGGAACATTTTTGTTTACAACCCATATAACTATTCCATTATAAAAGATAACAAACTAAATTTTGCATTAGGTTCATATTCAAGGGAGCTATCACTTAATAATGGAATAATAGGCAATATAGTAGCTTCAAATGATCTAAAATACAACATTAATGATTATATAGTAGAGCTAAAAGGTATAGATAAAAATGGGAATATCATCGAACTCAATAGTCTATCCGATATAGAAGCTGGCAGCGAAATTAAAAATAAAATATCATCTTCCAATATTGGATTTGATGCCGAAATGGAATATATTTATATTTATGATTTGCTTGGTAATAGTATCTATAATTATTCTAATACCAATAATATCAATACAGAGTCTTGGCAGCAAGGGATATATGTGGTACAAGTAAAAAATAGACAAGCTACCAAAACATTTAAATATATTAAATCCAATTAATTATAAATATTAGATTTAATTATACCTAACTTATTCAAAAAGTGCTTAATTGAAACATCTAATACTCCTAATCCATATTTCATACTTCTACTAAAATTAATAGAAGATGCCTCATCAAAATATTTAGTAGGACAAGTAATCTCAGCTATCTCAAAGCCAGCATAAAATATTTGCGAAATCATTTGATTGTCAAAGACAAAATCATCAGAATTTAAATTATAATTAATTTTCTTAAGAACTTCGTCAGAAAAAGCTCTATATCCAGTATGATACTCCGAAAGTTTTTCTCTGATTAATATATTTTGGAAAAAAGTAAGAAATCTATTAGCAATATACTTATAGATAGGCATCCCACCTTTTAGAGCACCCTTACCCAATATTCGAGAGCCAAAAACTACCTTATAGACATCATTAGCTATCAAATATGCCATAGAATGAATTAACTTAGGAGTGTACTGATAATCAGGGTGAAGCATAATTACAATATTAGCATTCAATTCAAGAGCTTTATTATAGCAAGTCTTTTGATTGCCTCCATAGCCCTTATTTTTCTCGTGTCTTATTATATGTTTTATCCCCAAAACTTTGGCAAGTTCCGAAGTATTATCTCTGCTAAAATCATCAACTAATATTACCTCATCAACAATATCAAATGGTATCTCATTATAAGTCCTTTCCAGAGTTTGTTCAGCATTATAAGCAGGCAATACTACAGCAATTTTTTTATCAAATATCATAAATTCACTAATATTATTATTGCAAAAGTAATTAATTATAAAAACATAACATTAAAAGATAGATTTTTTTTCATATTTTTAAAAAAAATTAAAAAATAGTGAGACATTTTTGAAACATAATTGTCTCTATACACAGAGAGGTACAAAAATTAAAAAAAAAGTTCTTTGAAAATTTAGTAGAATAATATTTTTAGCAATTAGCTCCATAATATTCACTATAAATTTGGTAAATTTCCAATAATTTGTTAATTTACTTATTGCATTTAATCAAAATTGGAAAAGTTTATAAAATGTGGATTATTTTATGAAGATTACTGGAGCTAAGATACTTGTTTTAGGTGGTTGGGGGCTTGTAGGAAGTGCAATTTGCCATAAATTAATGGAGCATAATCCAGGCGAATTGATAATTTCTTCTCTTAATAAAGCAGAAGCTGAAGATGCTGTAAACCAGTTAAGAGACGAATACCCCGATGTAGATCCCAAAATGTTTGTTCCGAAATGGGGTAATCTTTTTACTAGGAATGATTGGAAAGATATTAGTTTTCGTGAAGTATTAGATACCGAAGATAGGCGTAAAATTCATATTCAAGATATTTTTGGAGATTTGAATGATGACATACTGTTAAATTCTGCACTATACAACTTAATTAGCGATACTAAACCCGATATTGTAATAGACTGTATTAACACTGCTACTACAATAGCATATTTAGATGTTTATAATAGTACAATTAATACACTCAAACAGATTGAAAATGGTTTACTTGACGAATCATCAGTAGAGCAAATGATAGCTAGTATATATATACCACAGCTGATAAGACATATTCAGATATTATACAAAGCTCTGCAAGTAGCTAATACTGGTATGTATTTCAAAATTGGAACAAGTGGTACTGGAGGTATGGGGTTCAATATTCCATATACCCATAGCGAAGAGAGACCATCAAGAGTTTTATTGTCTAAAACGGCTGTTGCAGGTGCTCATACATTACTACTATTCTTGTTAGCACGCACTCCGGGAGGTCCAATTGTCAAAGAAATTAAACCATCTGCCACTATAGCTTGGAAAAAAATAAGCTACGGAGAAATTAAAAAACGTGGCAAAGCTATCAAATTAGTAGATATGCTACCACAAGATGCCAAAGAATTAAAAGGCGATCTTGTATTTGACGATACATCAGATATAGAACAAACAGGTGAAATATTTAAATCTGTATATATTGATACTGGCGAGAATGGTATTTTCTCAAGAGGTGAGTTCCAAGCTATAAGTTCATTAGGTCAGATGGAAATAGTAACACCAGAAGAGATAGCTGGATATACAGTTTTCGAAATACTTGGAGGTAATACAGGCAAAGATGTGTTGCAAGGATTAGATGCTTTTACTATGGGACCTACTTATAGAGGTGGTTTGCTTAGGAATGTGGCTATGAATAAACTTGATGAACTAGAACATCAATACGATTCTAATAGTGTTGCTTTTGAGCTACTTGGTCCGCCAAGATTGTCTAAATTACTCTATGAAGCATTTTTATTAAATCGAATTGTTGGTAAAATGAGTGATATTAATAACTATACTTCTAAGCAATTGTCAGAAAAAGCTGAAGATATTATTCGAAATGATAGTAAATTAAGAGCACAAATTCTATCTATTGGATTACCAATACTACTAAAAGATGGTGCCAATTATTTGCGGGGTATCGAAGTAAAAGTACCTGTACGCAGAGCTAATACTAAATTAAGTATTAATGATGAACACGTAAATCAATGGTGTTATGATGGGTGGATAGATCTAAGAAGCAGTAATTTTGATGCTTGGATTCTTAGATTGAATACAATTATGGATCAAGCATCTAAACTACCAGAAGACGATACGAGCTCAAGATATACATATACTAAATATTTTTGGAAAAATTTTGAAGAAATAAACGAAGGAAAAATCGTTAGCTGGATATTTGAAAATGAAGATAAAGGCTGGCGTTTTAAAAGATAATTAATTAATTTTTATAATTTATGTTTTTTTAACTAACGGGGTTTTATAAAATGAAAAAACTACTACTTATATTAGCCTCTATCATTCTAAGCTACAATTTTACCTTAGCTCAGAAAGATAAAAATGCTAATGAAGATGAGTTGTTGCGTAAGAGTGTATTAGGCGGATTGCCTGCTACATTCCAATTCGCTAAAACGAGTTTCCCAATTCCGTTCAACGAAGCTACACAACAAACTCAACCCAATGTTGCCGCAATATCTACGGGATATTATTGGATAGATAGTCGCGAAACTCTCGAGCCAAAATTGTTCCCTAATATGCGACCTAATCCTACAATAGCTGATACTAACTATCAAAGCGAAATGTGGAGAAAAATTGTTCCAGGACCGAGAATGTTCCCAAAATCACATTGGGACAACAATCCTGAAGGTAAACCATTCTTCCGTCAGCCTGCTGATGGTAATTTCTGGGATAATCCTATAGATTCGACTGATGATGCAATTGCAGGACCTATTCCTATTGGTATCCGTGGCGGGTTTTACTTCAATGGTATTCGCTACGATTCTTTCTATGTATCTACTAATGGTTTAATTACACTTACTAATAGACGTTATTATTATGACGCTGATGGTAAACGTGTTATTCCTGCTGGTGCTACAAGCTGCTATGATCCAATGTCTATGGACTGGTTCGCTGGTGGTGTTCGTGGCCATGATACTATGTACACTATAGATGGTAGTGGTAATAGAGTTGCTGTAAGAGATGCTAATGGACGTATTGTATACAATAATGGTCTTAATGACGTAGTACCAGATAACTTTGGTTATCAATATGCTGTATTAGGTCAAGACCCTACTAATCCATCTGCTTTTACCCCATCTAATGGACAAGGTGGTACTCGCTCACGTGCAGGTGATTTTAATTCTTTAAATGATAATTGTAAAGCTCCAGTAATTGCTGTTTTCTGGGGTGACTTAATGTTGTCTCAATACGAACCAATAAGCAAGCAAAAAGATGAGCATGGTACAGCTTGGTACAAAAGAGTTTATTCTGCAGACTCTTTAATTATTGCTTATTTTAATGCTCAGCCAAAAGGTAGTTTAGCAGGACCATTCGGTGGTATAACAATGGGTCCAGATTTGAGACCAGAAACATCTACAGATTATGTTACTGGTAATGCTCACGTAGTATTAACTTCTAAAGACTCTTCTATTACTATCCATTTTGGGAGATTGTCAGATGGTTGGAATTCTACTTATAGAAAAACTTTGCCTCCTGAAGTATTTAGATATAATACAGCTTGCGGCGTGCGTGGATTTGCTCGTCACGTGAACTTTGGTAAAGGTGGCTTAGTTGGCAATGATCCATGGGCTGGTGAATACGAACAAACTACTGTTTACTTCCAAAAATTCACTGATAACAGCATACCAAATAGATACCCAGAAGCTTCTAGCTCTGTTAAATTTAAACAATGGCAGAATTCTTTAAGAGTTGCTGATATTCAATATCGCGTTCGCTCTTTAGATCCGCAAGCAGAAAACCCAACAGCTTTTGTAAAGAATATACCTTCTACTGAAGTAGCAGATTATGAATTATTAGCTGGTCATGAAAGATTAGGTGCTATCCAACCTGTAGCTTTAATACAAAATCTTACCAATGAAATTCAAGGTCCAAGTGGTGTTAACTTTGTTAAACAATCTTTGAATTTCCGTGGTCGTTTCCAAATTAAAAACGTTATTACTAATAGAGTAATTTATAATAGATTAGTTCCTGTAGATGCTCTTTGTTTGGGCTTAGCAGATGACGAAACTTACTTGTGTAATGGCGATGCTACTGTTAGAGTAAAATTAGGACAAAGTGTTACTATTTCTGGTGGTAATTATTCGTTTACTCCAGTTCCTAATTTCCAAGCTACTGGCTTCAATGGTGTTCCACCATATTATTTCGTTCAAATTCAATTCCCTCCTTTCGAAGCTAATGAATTTGTAAACAATCATATAGGTAGAATGCGTGC
>JBDHXE010000151.1:0-5914 GCA_039810525.1 Chlorobiota bacterium
GTCTTGCAACCACTGGACAGAATCAGCATCAAGATGATTAGTTGGCTCATCTAAAATCATAAGTTCAGCTTGTGTCATTAGTATTCTGGCAAGAGCGACTCTTTTTTTCTGTCCTCCAGACATTTCTGACACTAATTTATCAAAATCAATAATGCCTAATTTATTTAAGTATTTTTTAGCTTCATTTTCAATATTCCAGCCATCTAATTCATCTATTCTATGGTTAATATGTGCTAACTCTAATTGTTCCTTTTCACTTAAAGTTGATTTTTTAATTAAAAGATTATGCCTCGAATAAATTTCGAATAATTCAGTTTTACTTTTCATCACAGCTTCTAAAGCAGTGTCAGTAGATTCAAAATCACTTTCCTGAGGCAAGTATTCTACTCTTACTTCTTTATTTATACTAATATCGCCACCTTCATTGCTAGCAATTCCAGCAATTATTTTCAAAAGTGTTGATTTGCCAGCCCCATTAGGTCCAATTATACCTAATCGCTCACCTTCATCGAGCCCAAAACTAATGTTTTCGAATAATATTCTATCTTTGATTGTTTTAGTTAATCCATTGCAGGATAAAATGTTCATAATTTTTTTTTAGAATTTCTTAAAATTATTATTACAACAATTTATTTATTGTAATTTAAAATGTAATTATAAATATGTTCTGAATTGTTGTTATTTACATTAATTTGCATAACAATATTATTAATATCTTTAATTGATGAATCGAATTCAATTTCTAGATATAATTTGTTCCCCTCTATTATTCTTTTTGAATACTTCAAGATATTGCCACTTTGATGCATCGAAGTTTGTTCATTAGAGCTATATATGTATTCTCCATATTGCTCAAATATTGAATTAATATTATTTTCAATTGGTTTCGATTCTGACAAAATGTTGGTAGCATATTCCCATATTGGAATTTCTAGCTCTTTCGGGCAATCAATAGATAAAATATTATATATTTTCTTAAGGTGATGCCTAAAAATTGAATCAAAAATTGGCTTTAGTTCAGTAGGGTGCTCTGGACCATACCACCAGAACCAATCAGAGCCTTCGGCAATTAAAATAGATTGTAAGGCTTCTTTGTATTCTTCATCGCTAATTATTGATTTTTGTAATTCTAATATATTTCTTGCATTATATAATAATTCCCAAGCAGTGATATCTTCTTTGTCGCCCATCCAAATAGAAAAATTTCCATTAATCCAAGAGCCTGCTTTAATATGATTAATTTCCCTATTTATGTTATTATTAACGACAATATTATCGAATAATTCAGTTTCAATTTCTTCATCATTTTGTAATAAATTAAATAATTCTCTTAAAAAGGGTACACCATTGTCTTTATAATATTCCCAACAATTTTCACCATCTAGTATAACTGATACTACTGCTTCGTTTAATATGCTATCGCCATAAGTTGAGATTAAAGAATTTCGAATATTTTTTAAATTATTAATAAAATCATTAGCAGCATCTTTTTCATTCCAATTGGAATAAGTAAAGCCAATTTTATCTGAAAGATTATGGTCTCTAAAGAATAATATCACTTCACCATTGTTATTTTTATATTTGAAAGGAAAATACTTATCTAACCCATCACTTTTACTAAGTGAGTTATTCAAAACTAATTCATCGCTAGCCGCCCACTTAATATTATTTTGTATAAACATATCCAATGTTCTATTCGAAATGGAACCTTCTGATGGCCACATACCCATTGGTATAAAATTATAAGATTTTTTGAAATATTCTATTCCATTTTCGATTTGAAGTTGTGCATCATTTGGATATTGGAATATATTACGGGGTAAATTATTATTTGGTAAATTTTCTAAAACAGATTTAGAATCGATAATTAAAGGTAAAATAGGATGATACATTGGTGAACAACTTAATGATACTTGCCCCAAGGATTTGAGCTTAATATATTGTTGATTAATCGAAGCTAATACTTCTAATTGTTCATCTATGAGCAATATTTTTTCTGATTCAGAGTAATCTCTCCCTTTTTCAAGTAATCTTTTTACTATATTTCTTTTTGATGAGAAATATCCAAACCAAACTAAATTGTACAAGACTTGAAGATCAAGCCAATCTTGGGTCTGATATTCATTAATAGTAAAATCATTTCTTCGTTGAATTTCGTATAATTCATAATACCGTCTGTTCGGAACTATCATATTTTTATAATTGCAGGCAAAAAAATATTTGATTATCTCTTCCTTATCACTATCTTGCAATTCTGTAGCAGGTATTAATGTTAAACTTTGAATTTTATCTTTAGCCTTTTTTTCTATGTATTCCTGAATTTGTAAACTTAATGAAGGCACTATATTAAATGTTTGTTTAATATTAGGGTATTCGTATAGTATTTCTGGTAAATCAAAGTAGTCTTTAGTACCATGAAATAGCACCCAGGGCAGTAGAAATTCATTTTCAATTTTGTAATATGGCTGATGCTGATGCCATAGAAAGCATACTTTAAGTTTATTCATTTTTCTTAGTTTTGTTAATATAAGAATACCAAATTTATTAAAAAAAATCAAGATTTTTATGTTTATTTGCATTTTTATATTTAATTAAATTAATATTTTAATGAAAGTTGTCAAATCAATCAAAGAAATGCAAAATATTAGCGACTTGCTTAGAGCTGATAATAAGAAGATAGCTGTGGTACCTACAATGGGTTATTTACATAATGGGCATATTTCACTTATAGAAAAAGCTAATGAGTTAGCCGATATTGTAATTACAACTTTATTTGTCAACCCAACTCAATTTGCTCCTAATGAAGATTTCAACAAGTATCCAAGGGATTTTGATAGAGATTGTGAGTTAGCAAGCAATGCTAATTCTGATTATATTTTTGCACCTAATACATTAGAGATGTATCCAATAGGTCATTCTACTATTGTTTTGGTATCTAAGGTTACAGAAAAATTTGAAGGCACTTTCCGCCCATCTCATTTTCAGGGTGTATCTACCATAGTTACTAAATTGTTCAATATTACTAAGCCTCATTTTGCAATTTTTGGCCAAAAGGACTACCAGCAAACATTAGTAGTCAGAAGAATTATCGAAGATTTGAATATGGATATTGATTTAGTAATTGCAGCTACTTTAAGAGAAAACGATGGATTGGCAATGAGCAGTAGAAACGTATATTTGCAGGAATCAGAAAGGAAAAAGGCTGGAATTATATTTCGAGCTATTGAAGAAGTAAAAAGATTGATAGCTAAAGGTGAAACTAATAGAAAAATATTAAATTCAAATCTACATAAAATTTTAAGGGAAGTAGTTGAAATTAAAATTGATTATGCATCTATTGCACTTGCCGATTCGTTAGAGGAGCCTGAATATTTCTTATCTGGAGATAAAGCAGTTATTTTAATAGCTTGTTATTTAGGTAAAACCCGTTTGATTGATAACTCTATAATTATATTTCCAAATAAATTGAATGAATCAAATTTTATTGAAAGTTTTTAATACTATTTGTGAATAAAAAAAATGATATAGAATTAGATAAGATAAGACAAAAGACAATCTTTGGTTTTATTTGGGAAATTTCAAGTACAGCAGCTCAATATATTATAAATTTCATAAATGGTTTAATTTTAGTTAGCATATTACAACCTTACGATTATGGTTTAGTGGCACTTACTTATATTTTTATTAGGTTGGCAACCATACTTTCTGAAGGTGGTTTCTCAAGATATATTATACAAAAAAAAGATGCCGATGATTTGGATTATTCGACTGCATTCATAGCCAACGTAGTATTTGCCTTTTTTCTGTATTCCATTCTATTTGTAATGTCGCCATTAATAGCAGATTTTTATAAAGAACCTGAATTAGTTTTACTGCTTCGGGTTATCAGTTTAGCAATAATTTTTAATTCATTTAATATAGTACATTTAACGATATTATTGATTAGCTACAATTTCAAATTAACGTCTATAATCAGTATTACAGAATATATTATAGCGGCTATAGTGTCTATTTTATTTGCCTTTTATGGATTTTCTTATTGGGCTTTGGTAGCTCTTTTGCTTACTCCTTCTATTATAGCATTAATTATATTATGGTTATTTTCTGGTATTAGGTTCAAAATCAGATTTGATAAAGGTAGATTTATTAGAATGATCCAATTTAGCAAAGCTATAATATTGCTGGATATTTTAGACTCTTTTTCTAATGATATTTATACAAGTATAATTGGCAAAATTGACTCAACAAGAATGGTTGGTATATTTAATCGAGCTCAACAAACTCATAGTTATGTAAATGCTATGACTAAGTACTCGTTAGTTAAGTTAATGAAACCTGTTTTTAGAGATATTCAAGAAAATATGGAATTAGTTAGGGACACTATATTAAGATTATTTGAAATGACTTTCTATATCAATATTTCAATTATAATAATTTGTTCAGTTTTTGCAAATGAGATTTTTTTGGTATTATATACAAGTAAATGGATAGAATCAGTATGGATTTTCCAATTATTGAGCATAGCTGCAACTATAGCTCCAATGAATTATATTTTATCTAATATACTAATTACGATAGGTCAGAGTAAATTATATACAAGAATAGAATGGCTTGTAAAATTAAGTCAATTGTTAATAATTATTATTTTTATTTTTTCATTTAAACTACTTTTAATTGGCCTAATAGTATTTGAATTATTACAATTAGTAATAAGGTTGTATTTTTATTATAAATATCTTAAATTTGACTTACTTATATTATTAAATAGTTTGATTCCTTACATTATACTATCAATTATCTTATTATTATTTAACATTGGATTTAAGTTTATTAACTTGCATATAAACATATATTTGTATTTAGCTGCAATATTTGTATTAAATATATTAATTATAAATTATTATGGCAAATTAAGAAACTTGCGAACTTATAAGGATATATGGGATATGGTAAATGAGCTTAAATATGCAATAAGACAAAAGTTGAGTAAATAATAAATGCTCCTGCTACAAAAGCAAAGAGCATTTTCTCATAAAAAAAGTACATTTATTCTTGTTCTACATTATGTTTTTTATAATTCTCAATCAGATCTTGTTGTACATTAGGAGGAACAGGCTGATATTCAGCAAATTTGGCTGTATAAGTAGCTCTTGCTTGTGTCATAGATCGCAAAGCTTGTGAGTATTTATCAACTTCTGATAATGGCATTCTTGCTTTAATGAGTTGATATTTCCCTTCGGTATCTATACCAAGAATAACGCCTCTACGTGAAGGTAAATCGCTCATTACATCACCAACATAATCTTCAGGAACTTTGATTTCAACGTCATATATTGGTTCAAGGATCTTTGGAGAAGCTTGGGTAAAATTTTCTTTAAACACCATCATTCCTGCTGTTTTGAAAGCAGCTTCATTAGAATCTACGGGATGCATTTTTCCATCATAAATTGCAACTCTTATATCTCTTACATAAGACCCCGTAAGCGGTCCTTCTTGCATTTTTTCCATTACACCTTTCAGAATTGCTGGCATAAATCTTTGGTCTATCACACCACCTACTATACAATTTAAAAATTCAAGTTTACCTCCCCAATCTAAATCATATATTTCTTTACCCCTCACTTGAATATCTGTTGGGTTAGGTAATCCATCATACCATGGCTCAATCAGCATATGAACTTCTGCAAATTGACCAGCTCCACCAGATTGTTTTTTATGTCGATATGATCCAGTTACTTTTTTCTGAATAGTTTCTCTATATGGAACTTTTGGGGCAATAAATTCTACTTCTACTTTGTATCTGTGTTCTAATCTCCATTTAATTAATTGCAAATGCAATTCGCCCATAGCATGAATAATGGTTTGCTTTAATTCAGGTGAATGCTGAATTTTGAAAGATGGATCTTCTTGGTAT
>JBDHXE010000152.1:0-5725 GCA_039810525.1 Chlorobiota bacterium
TAAGGTATTGTTTTTTTAATTTTCCAATACCATGTTCAGCAGAAATAGTTCCATTCAATTGGAGTGATAGGTTAATAACCTTGTTATATATCTCGATAGCCTCGTTGTATTCGTTTTCATTTTTGCAAAATATATTAGCATGTAAATGCGAATTACCAATATGTCCAAATATTACATTTTGAAAATTTAATTTTGGAAATTCTTCTAGGTAATATCGGAATAAGGTCGGAAAATTAATAGTTGGCACTGCTGTATCTAATCCTACTTTTTTTTGAGAATTATTTGTTAATTTTTTATAAACTTGTAACGGTAGTTCGTGTCTAAATTCTCGCAATTTTTCATGTTCTGTATCATTTAGTGCTATCCAAGTTTCATTTGATAAATTAGTATAATGAGATATTAAATCTTGCCATTTTGATAAAATAGCTTCTTCATTTTGATAGTTGTATTCCTGCTCTACCCACAATGCTCCAATAGTATTATTAGGCAATATTGGGTATTTGGATTTAAGAAGATTGAGAGAATTTTCATCAAAGTATTCGATTAATCTAGCAGAAATATCGTTAACATCTTTATAATTTAATTTATTATTGATCAAACTATAATTTCTAATAATAGTAACAAAATCTAATAGTTTATCATTATTATCAAAGAAGATAATTGCGCCAAAGGTGTGTTGAGGTTTATCAAGTATTCGTAATTTAATTTTCGCAAAAACACACAAAGTGCCTTCAGACCCAATAAATAAATCTATCAAATCCATTTTTTCTTTTAAATAATATCCTGAAGCATTTTTTATATTGGGCATCCCAATTTCAAAAGCTCTAAATTCATAAATTTGTTGATTATTAGTAGTAAATTTAAATATACCGTCTTCAGAAAAAATCGTATTTCTTTCAATGTATATTGAATCTCCATCTGCAAAAATTACTTCTAATGCTTCTACCCAATCTCTGATAGAACCATATTTAAAAGTTCTTGCTCCTGAGGCATTTGTTGCTATATTTCCACCAATAGAAGCATTAATTTCAGTAGGATTAGGTGGTAAGAATTTATTATTCTGTTCTAAAAATTTATCTAATTCGAGAAGGGTAACTCCGGGTTCTATAATTACATAGTTTTCATTGTATTCGATTATTTTTTTCAAATTCTCAGTCGAAATAACTGCTCCACCATTTGGTACTCTCGAACCAGTAATACCAGTGCCTGCACCAGCTATACTCATCTTAATATTGTTATTATTATTATGTATAATGGCTTGTTTTAATTCTTCAATATTTTGCGGTATGTATATTATATCAGCATTACCCTTCATATTAGAAGAATCGAATGTGTATGGATAGATATCATCAATTTCGGTTTTAATTTTCATCTTCTTGTAAATAATTTTTCAAATTAAATTTATTATTCAATATATCATTGTACAATCTTTGATGGCGCAGAGCAAAAACTTCAGGAGAATGATCATACTTAAACTTATCAAATGTAAATTTATAATAATCTTTATTATCTATGTATTCAGCTATTTTTAAACATAAGTCATTTACGTCATTGTGCTTGAATGTAACGCCAATATTCCATCTCTTAATTGTATATCCAATATCACCATTATCAGTACCTATTATAGGTATATTATAACTTGCTGCATCCATCAATGGGCCACTTGTATTGATAGAATCTCTTGTATATGGTATCATTAGCACATCTGATAATGCAATATTTTCGCTATACAATTTGCCTTCCATTTTTTGTTGATAAGCAGTAAAGCGATATTCTACACCACTCTGTATGAGTAAATCTTCAATGTATTCACTTGTATAATCTTTGATTTGACCAGCAATATTAATAAAAATTTGATCTTTATATGATTTACTAAGTTTTTGAACAGATTCTAAAAAGAAATCATATCCCTTACCTTTGACAATATATCCAACCATTGAAATTGTGATTTTATTTAATGGAATACCATATTTTAATTTTAATGTCTCTTTAGAATCAATATTATTATTTACAAAACAACTTGGAAGATAATTTATTACTACATTAGAAAGACCAGCGTTTATTAATTGCTGTTTGTGGAGTTTGCTGAAGCACAATATTAGGTCGCAGTATTTCAACGCTTCGATGCTCTCTTCAAAATAGAAAAATGAATGATAAGATGCTATTACAAATATGCCGTTTGCTCGGCATTTTTTTATCAGAATTTGGAAGTTACTTTGAAAGAATAACTCAATAGTACCAATATGTAGTATTTTAATTTGATTATTCAAGAAATTATTAATAAAATAGGGATATGATTTATCATATATTTGGCGATAACTTTTGTAGTAGATAAAAGATATACTCTTATTACTCATTAGTAATTCTGAATATTCATAATGAACATTTTCATATTCTAAATATATTAACTGAGTGTCTTTTTTAAATTGGTGTATTTTTTTTTTATATTGATAACGTGCAATTAAATAGTTGTATTTAAAGATATCTTTTATTACAATAAAGAAATATAATATTGAAATAATATTTGTAATAAATATAGGTAACTTTGGTAATTTATTTTTCGTCAATACCTTAATGATATTTAATTGTACCTTATCTAATTCCGCCATTTATTTATTAGCTTTCCCTTGATTAGCTACAGTATCCATTGCATTTTTAAGTGTTTCTTCATCAGCTAAAAAATATTTTTTGATTGGGTTTAATTTCTCATCTAATTCATATACTAATGGGATACCAGTAGGTACATTAAATTTTAATATATCGTTTTCAGACATTTTGTCAAGATGTTTTATAAGAGCTCTAAGGCTATTTCCATGTGCGGCAATTATTACATTTTTACCTGATAAGATATCTTTGCTAATTTCATTTTTCCATAATGGTAAGAATCTATCGACAGTATCAGCCAAGCACTCTCCTTTGGGTAATAGTTTTTTGCTTATTTGGGCATATTTTCGATCGTTGCCGGGGAATTGAGGATCATTTTCGTCAAGTAAAGGTGGAGGTGTAGAATAGCTTCTTCTCCATAAGAGTACTTGTTCTTCACCATATTTAATTGCCATATCACTTTTATTTAGCCCCTGCAAAGCTCCATAATGGCGCTCATTTAACCTCCAATTTTTCTTAACAGGAATCCATAGCAAATCAAGGTTATCTAAGGTAATAAATAGAGTCTTTATTGCTCTTCTTAAATAGGAAGTGTATGCAATATCGAAAGTAAAACCTGCATTTTTGATAGCTTCAGCAGCAAATTTCGCCTCGGTACTTCCTTTTTCTGATAGATCTACATCAACCCAACCTGTAAATCTATTTTCTTTATTCCAAACACTTTCACCGTGCCTTAATAATACTAATTTATACATATTTATTCTCCTTTATTTTTCATATAATTTTCAACTTTTATAAGTTCATCAGAAGTATTAACACCCTGAATTTCACTGAAATTAGCGAGTGAACTTGCATAAACTTTGTATTGATGCTCTACTGCTTTTTCAATAATATCAGTAAGATAATATTCATTTTGATTGTTAGAGTTATTAATTTGACTAAGCAATTTGAACAAAATTTTATTGTTTGCTAATATAATACCACTATTGATTTCATTTATATTCAATTCGTCTTGATTAGCATCTTTCTGCTCAGTAATCTTTATAAAATCACCATTATTATTCCTAACTATTCTCCCATATCCAAATGGATTATCAGCAATTGCAGATAGTACTGATATATCGGCATTGTTATTATTATGTTGGTTAATAAACTGTAGAATAGTATGAAAATTCAAATTTGGTACATCACCAGCTAAAATCAATGTATTACCGCCGAAATTTTCAAGAATACCATACGCAACTTGAACGGCGTGTCCAGTACCTAATTGCTGCTCTTGATAGACAAAGTTAATTATTTGATTTGGGAATGTATCTTTAATATATTGTTTTACTAATTCACCTTTATGGCCTACAACTACAACAATATTTTGAGGGTTAATCATATTGACTTGATTTAGTACATAATAGATCAAGGGTCTCTTATTAATAGGTGCTAATACTTTAGGTATCTCAGGGTTATTCATTCTCTTGCCTTTACCAGCCGCAAGAATTACAATAGCTAACTCGTTCATTTATTTACCATTACGTTTTATTTTGTTGTTATCATCAAGTACTAAAATAATTGGTTTGTGGTCTTTCAATTCAGAAGTTTCTAAAGAGCAATACGACATAATAATTATTCTATCATCAACTGCTGCTTTTCGAGCAGCAGCACCGTTTAAGCAAATAACTCCAGAACCTCTCTCTCCTTTGATAACATAGGTATCAAATCTTTCGCCGTTATTGATATTAACAACTGAAACCTTTTCATATTCTAGAAAATCAGCTGCATCCATTAGATCTTGATCTATAGTAATACTTCCTTCGTAATATAATTCAGCTTGAGTAACTTTAGCTTGATGTAATTTTGATTTTAATAGATATCTTATCAATTTTATATAACCAGATTAAATTTACATTATTTTAATATATAAACGAATATAACAAAATTTGAATTTAATTATTTACAATTGCTATTTTCTGAACGCCAGCATTATCTCCTATTGAAGATTTGACAGAGATAATATAAACACCAGATTTGACATAGTTCCCATTGTAATCCTTCCCATCCCATACTGTTTTCCTACTTGCTGTGTTAATACTTCTAATCAATTCACCAGAAGTAGTTAGTATTCTAATTTCAGAAAAATCTGACATACCATCAATATTTAGTTCTATGTCTCTAATAGGATTAAATGGCTGTGGATAGCAGCGAATATCATATTTAGGTAATGGCTCTACCGATAGACTGTTAGCTTGATATAATCCTAAATTAGTTCCAAAATAAATTTTACCTGTATTTGGATTAGTAGCTAATGATATAACTTCGTTGGTTGGTAAAGGTGAATTATCCATTGTAATAAAAGCTATAGTATCGGTAGCTAGTGGATCTAATACCCATACTCCATTACTTGTAGCTATCCATTTATTGTTGAGTGCGTCTATCATTATGTCATTTACGTTTACATTACCTATTAAACGGCTTAAATTTCTAATATTTAAATTAGATATATTACCGTTTAATACCTGTGACGGATTATTGATAATTACAACTCCTTTTGGAGTACCTATCCATACTAAGCCATTTTTATCTACTGCAATAGTGTTATGAATATTATCTAGGAGGTTTGGATTATTAGATGATGTAATCACTCCAGCAACATCATCATTATAATTATCTAATGTCCCCATTTCATTAAAATACATCAATCCAGTACCTGTTGGGTTATTTCCACCTACCCACTTAGTTCCATAAGGGTCTATAGCTATAGTCATAAATGTGCGTTGGCTTGCTATTCGAGGGTTTTGGAAGCCATAACTTTGATATTTAGTTCCATCGTAATCAAAACATATTAATGAAGGGCCATTTGATATTTCACCAAGATTGGTTACCCATATTTTTCCATTCTTATCTAAGGCACTTTCACCCGCAACTACAAATTCTGGTGAAGTACCTAACCCTCTAAATTCTGAATTTTCCTCATTATAGATGGTAAAATTATATTCACTATCAGATTTGTTACCTATCAATAACCCCATTCCGTAGTTAGAAACTATAATTCTACCATTGGCATCTATATTAATTCGATGGTAAGCATTACTTTTAATTTGAGGAATCAATTCAGTGATATAATTTTTCC
>JBDHXE010000153.1:0-5721 GCA_039810525.1 Chlorobiota bacterium
AAATCTGCTTTGCTTAATATTATTACTAATGCTATCAAGTTTACTAATAATAATGGTCATATAGATATTAAGGTCAGTAAAACTACAAGTGATGTAAAAGTAGCTATAATTGATAATGGGGTTGGTATGACTAATGATCAAATAGAGAATCTATTTACTCTTAGTAAAAAGCAGTCCACCAGAGGGACCCAAGGAGAAATTGGAACTGGGCTTGGCTTAATTCTTGTGAAAGGTATTATTGAAAAGCATAATGGCAAAATATGGGTAGCAAGTGAATTAGGGCGTGTTACAATTATTACTTTTTCGTTACCACTAATTTGATTATATTGCACCTTTTAAAATTTTTATTTACAAAAATTAGGTGTAAATTATGCCATCATTCGATTCAAAAAAACTTACTACTATCACTCATCACATTAACGAGGAAGAAAATCTTCACCCAGAAGCTACAGGTGAATTTACAAATTTACTTAATGATTTGCAGCTTGCTATTAGAATATTGTCTCGTGATGTGCGCCGTGCTGGCTTAAATGATATTCTTGGAGTAACAAGAAACACTAATGTACATGGGGAGCAGGTAAGGAAGTTAGATCTATATTCTAATGATGTAGTCAAAATGGCTATGATCCGTAGCGGGTATATTAGTATGATGGTATCGGAAGAGGAGAACGAGCCTATAATAGTAGAAAATGCCCCTAATGGTAAATATGTAATTGCATTCGACCCTCTCGATGGCTCATCTAATATAGATATTAATGTAACTATTGGCACTATATTCTCTATATACAAGAGGTTGGAGCCTGATTCGGAAAACCCTCCTACTATTGAAGATCTTTTGCAGCCCGGCTATAAGCAAGTAGCAGCAGGATATGCGTTATATGGTAGCTCTACAATGCTGGTATATACTACTGGGCATGGTGCACATGCTTTTACATTAGACCCTACACTGGGAGAATTCCTATTAGCTAAAGAGAATATCAAAATGCCAAATAGAGGTAATTATTATAGTATCAATGAAGGTAATTATTATAAATGGAATGAAAATTTGAGGCAGTATATAGATCACCTTAAAACACCTTCTAAAGATAACACTAGACCTTACAGTTTGAGATATATTGGCTCTGGTGTAGCTGATATACATAGAACTTTGCTCAAAGGTGGTATATTCATTTATCCAAAAGAAAAGAAATTCCCTAATGGTAAGTTAAGGTTAGTTTATGAAGCTAATCCTCTTGCTATGTTGATAGAGCAAGCTGGAGGTAGGGCTACTGATGGCGAAGTTAGAATATTGGATAAGAAGCCGTTAGATGTACACGAAAGAACGCAGATTATCTTAGGTAGTAAGGAAGATGTGTTTGAATGTGAAGCTTTTTTGAAAGGTGAGCACCCATTACAGAAAATGATATTATAGTTAAGGAAACTTGTATTAATATGAATTACTTTTTAAAAATAATTTATTTTTATTTGGCAATAGTACTAATTGCTAATGCACAAGTAACTAATGATTTGGATAAAGATAAGTTAAAAGAAACTGTTAAGTTTCTTGCTTCTGATGAATTAAAGGGAAGATTCCCTGGTACTGATGGTATAGAGCAAGCCGCTAAATTTATAGAGAATGAATTTAAGACTATTGGATTATCTAAATATGGTGATTCGTATAGGCAGTCATTTGATATTACTACTTCGCTTGTTGCTAAAGATAATTGTGCAATGTCTGTGGAAACGTTTGTCAAAAGGATAGGGGTTCCACAAGAAAAATGGCCTAAATTAGCCCAACCTTTTAAGTTAGGAGTAGATTTCTCGCCTCTTGCTTTTAGCGATAATGGCACTGCAAAAGGTGAATTAGCTTTTGTAGGGTTTGGTATTTCGGCACCTGACTTGAATTATGATGATTATGAAGGTATAGATGTAAAAGACAAGATAGTAATATTTCTGTCTGATACACCAGATCTGGATAATAAAAATAGTAAGTTTGCTCCTTATTCTGATATTAGATACAAAGCGAGTTTGGCTCGCGACAAGGGCGCTAAGGGTATAATTATGATAAAAATACAAGGCGATTCTATGAATGTATTTGATAGATTAGATTATACTAATATAGGTAGCAATGCGGGTATTCTGGCTGTACAAGTGCAGCGGCAATCTATCAGTAAATTTTTTCCAAAAGAAAAAATTATGATTGAGGTTGAAGATAAGATTATTAAAACTAAGAAACCTAATAGTTTTTTGATTCCTAATACTAATGTAGAAATATCGGTAGAGCTTGCTCCGCAGAAGCAAGCAACTTATAATATTTTTGGCTATATAGAAGGGACAGACCCTGCTCTTAAGAACGAATACGTAGTAATTGGTGCTCATTATGATCATTTAGGGTATGGTGGGTCAAATTCGCGATATAGAGGGAAGAAATTACTAATACATAATGGAGCGGACGATAATGCATCTGGTGTAGCTGGTATTCTTGAATTAGCTAAATATTATAAGAGTAATCCTTTGAAAAGATCTATTGTGATTGTAGCTTTTTCTGCTGAAGAATTAGGGCTGTTGGGTTCTGCTTATTTTGTTAAAAATTTGCCTATACCAAAGGAAAGTATTGTAAGTATGATTAATTTTGATATGATAGGTAGGATGAAAGATGATTTTACTGTGTTTGGATATTCTTCGGCTAAGAATTTTGAGCAATTAATAGATAGTGTAACTAATTTGCAAAGCACAAAGGTTGTAAAAGCTTACGATGCTTATGGGCCAAGCGATCATACTTCTTTCTATATGGAAAAAATACCAGTGCTTATGATTTTTACTGGGGTGCATGAAGATTATCATACTCCAGATGATGACTGGAATAAGATTAATTATGATGGAATGGTGAAGGTATTAGATTTTGCTAAAATGGTAATTAATTCGATAGGTGATAGCCCAACAAGACCAGTGTATGTAGAGGGAGTAAAAACGGAAAGGAAACCATCTCACGGTTCATCGTCTAATGTTTGGTTTGGTATTATTCCAGATTATGGCGATTCTGCTAATGGATGTAAGATAGGCGGTGCTTCTCCCGGTAGTCCTGCTGCGGAGGCAGGTTTTCAGAAGGATGATATAATTACTAAAATTGGCGATAAAGATATTAAGAATCTATATGATTTTATGTATGCTTTGCAAGATAAAAAGCCGGGTGATATAGTGGTAGTGAAGTTTATCAGAAATAATAAGGATATGGAAACAAAGGTAAAATTAACAGCAAAAATAGCAAAATGATAAAAGAATATTTTGAAATAGATAGTGATAATGGAATTATAAAAGGTGATTTAAGATACAACAAGGGCAATAAAATGCCCTTGATTTTTTTCTTTCATGGGTTTAAGTCTTTTAGAAATTGGGGCTTTATCCCATATATGTGTGATTATTTGGCTAATAATAATTATAATGTAATTAATATTGATTATACTAAAAATGGCATAGTTGATTCTGATAAGTCAATTTTCGATCCTGATATTTTTGCTGTTCAAACTGTATCATCACATTATACAGATGTAATTAATATATATAAGAATGTAATAGAAAATAGAATGATTAATAATGTAAATCTGGATTTGTATTGGGATGGTAGGGTTTATTTTATGGGGCATTCTATGGGCGGCGCATTGTGTTATTTGGCAAGTAGTGTAATATCTATTGATAAAATAGTGAGCTTGGCAGCGGTATCCAATTTTGATACCAATACAGAACGTCAAAAACAGATGTGGAAAGAGAAAGGCTACACTGAGGTTAGAATAAATGGTACGGGACAAATATTAAAGTTAAATTATTCATATTTTGCTGATAAAGAAAAGAATTTCAATAAAGATAGTATATTGAGTAGTATTAGGCAATATAGGGGTAAATATCTTGTAATTCAAGCTAAAAATGACTTGGTAGCTAAGATGGAAGCAGGTAATCAATTGTATGCCGCTGGTAGGTATAACGATAATAAAGAATTGTTCGTCTTAGAAGGTACTGGACATACTTTTTCAGCAAGTCATCCATTTGCAGGAGAGAATAAGTATTTACGGTCGGTTTTAGAGAAAATGCTTGAATTTTTGGGTAAAGATGAATAAAAATATTGTGTTTTTCTTTATTTTCAATCTACTATTAAGCGGTTGTGAGATAATTACTATTGGTAATAAAACTCCTATAAAAAGGAAGGTGATAGTGAATTATGATCAGCAGACCCCACTTGGTGTATATTTACTATTCAAAACAGAGTTGGATAGCAATGATGCTTATTCGGCAAGCGATCTTTTGACCTCAACAGAAGATGGACTTTACTTGGCTTATAAAAGGTATGAGTTGTCTTATAGTCTGGATATACTCCGTAGAAATATTCAATTTATGCCTATCACAAATGTAGTATCAGACACTATAAATGGTCAATTGGTACGCCATTCAATTGAGCTTGATTTGTACAAATATATGACAGTATATACCAAAAAGGTTGATAGTCTTTGGTATGTAAGCAAGTATCATATAGATAATTGATTAATTATAATTATATTGTCTCTACTGCTCTTCTATAAATATAGTTTTTGGGATTGCTATTAATTCTCGGCTCACAGATTATCAAATTCTAATTTTCAAATTCTTTTTTATTATAAATTAATAATTTTTTGATTTAATATATTGAAATTATAAAAAAATGTTTACTTTTGTAACTATTACATAATAGAACTATTCGTATTTATAACAATAGAGGTATAGGATATGAAGTTGAATATGGAAGATGTAGTCGAGAACATTTTTTCGATAAGGCATAGTGTATTTAAGAAGTTTATAGATAGAGAGTTGATAAATGATATAATACCAATTGGTACAGAAACGGCTTTGATTTTGTTATCAAAAAACGGTGATCTTATGATGACCGAAATAGGTAATGAATTAGGATTGCCAAAATCTAATGTAACGACAATAGTAGATAAATTGGTAGATGCTAATCTGGTAGAGCGTATTGATGATAAGAATGATAGAAGGATTATCAGAATAAGTATTACCGATAATGGAAGGCAAACTCTCAAAAAAGCTCGAGCAATTTTGGCTATGAGTATTAAAGACAAATTAGAACATTTGCCTGAACCAGATTTGGTGGATTTAGATAGATCTCTTAAAAATATAATGAAAATAGTATCTAAAATATAATTTAGTTAATAAATGATTTAAGGACAGTTCCCAATGAATTTAACAAATAAAAGCAATATCATTAAATATTCTATAATGTCTGTTTTATCTATTATAGTGATAGCTGCTGGGGTGTTTTGGTATATTGATTACTTAAAATATGTCTCTACCGATGATGCTCGTGTGGATACAGATAATGTGTCTGTATCTTCTAAGATAATGGGCAGAATAGTGCATCTATATGCCAAAGAAGGTGATACAGTAAATAAGAATATGCTATTGGTAGAGATTGATAGTTTAGATCTGATTGCGCAGAGAGCTAATGCTAATGCTATGAGAGAACAAGCAATAAGTAATAAGACTCAATCTGAGGCTAAATATAGATATGATGAAGCTAATCTTAAGACTTTGGAAATAAACCTTGCTAAAGCATCTAATGATCTGAAGAGAGCAAAAGAACAAATTGGTGGTGGTGTAATTACTCAAGAGCAATATGAGCATACCCAGAAAAATTACGAAGCTGTAGAATCACAATATAATGCTGCTAAAATTTTTCTAAATGTTTCGAAAGCACAA
>JBDHXE010000154.1:0-5626 GCA_039810525.1 Chlorobiota bacterium
CTTCTAATGTAGGGACTCGTGATATTAAAGCTGGTGGTAGAATTGGTTTTTCTGCTGACAGAGAAAAAGAAGATTATGATAATGTAAAATCTACAATTGAGGAAGCAGTAAAGAGATTATTTAATCCTGAGTTTATTAATAGAATTGATGATTTTATTATTTTCCATCAATTAGAAAAGAGCCATATTTATGGAATCATAGATATTCAATTAAAAGAATTATTGAAGAGAATGCAAAATAATAAGTTAGAATTAAATCTTACAGACAAAGCTAAAGATTTTCTTGCTGATAAAGGCTATGACCAAAAGTATGGTGCAAGACCTCTAAGAAGAGCATTGCAGAAGTATGTGGAAGATGAATTAGCTGAATTGATTTTAAGAGAAAATATTGGGACTGGTGCTAAAATAACTGCCGATTTAGATGAGGAAAATAAGAAGCTTGTATTTACTTATGAATTATTAACTACAGTTCCTGATGAAAAATTAATTTCACAGCAACGTTTAAAACCTATTGAAGAGACTTTAAATTAATCTAATCATTATTTATTAAAAGATTAGTGATTGGAGAGTATTATACCGACCCCCTTATTTCTTTTCTGATAAGGGGGTTTAGACTTTTTGAATCATTAAACATTTTTTGGGGTCTTTAATATTTTGATTATTTATAATTTAATATAAACGTATTTAATAAAAAGATGGAATTACAAATTTTACTCATTTCTTATATAGCTATAATTTTGTTCGTAATTAGAACTATTACTATTTTCTATGGGGCGTTGATTACCAAGAGGAATTCATTAATAAACTTGAGAGATGACTATTATCCTTTTGTATCGGTGGTAGTCCCTGCAAGAGACGAAGAAGATAATATAGAAAATGCTATCAATAATATTTTGCTATCCGATTATCCCAAAGATAATTACGAGATTATAGCAGTAAATGACCGTTCAAGTGATAATACTTTGTCTATTTTAAATCAATTAAAGAGTAATATACCAAATTTAAGAGTAATAAATGTAGATGATAGCAATAGAAATTATAATTTAAGAGGTAAGGCAGGTGCTTTGGATTGTGGTATAAGTCAGGCTAAGGGTGAATTAGTTTTAATGACTGATGCTGATTGTGAGGTAAATTCTAAATGGATTTCTATTATTGTTAAACATTTTTCAAATCAAAATGTTGAAATCATCTCTTCATATACTAATATTATGGGCGATAGAATGTTTGATAAATTACAAGCTGTGCAATGGATATATTTACATAAAATGGCTTGTGCCGGACCAACTATTAATTTTCCATTAGGGTGTTTTGGAACTAATTTGGCAATTAGACAAAGTACATATAATGAAATAGGTGGATATAGTTCTATTCCTTTTTCTATTACAGAAGACTATGCATTATTGAAAGAGGTAATGAATAGAGGCAAAGTCGCTTCTTATATCACTGATGCAAATGCCACTGTATCTACTAAGCCTTGTAATTCATTCTTGGATTTAATTTCACAATTAAGACGATGGGCAAGGGGTGGGCTCGACTTGAAGTGGGTAGCTGTTTATTTTGTGCTAAGTTCGGTTGCAGTTTGGTTGAGCTTAATAACTACATTGGTATTTCACTATTATTTACTTTTTGCAATTGTGCTTATGGTAAGATTATTCGGTGATTTTTTGTTAATATACCCATCATTGAAAGGGATCGGCAAATCTTCGCTCATTAAATGGTCTTTGCCCGCAGTAGCATTTTTCTTGATATTAGAATTATTGATCCCGCCATTGTTAATCAATTCAAAAATCACTTGGAAAGGCCAAACATTTAGGTTATAAGGTAATATATCTAATTATAAACAAAAAAGCGGTCTTTAAAAAACCGCAATTTAAAAAGATTTTGGGGATAGCAAATTTATTTAGTATGTGCTTGATTAACTTTAAGGTTACGTCCATCGAATTCCTTATCGTTAAGTTCATCAATGGCTTTTTGTCCAAATTCGTCGTCCATCATAACGAATCCGAAACCTTTTTTCTTGCCAGTATCACGGTCTTTAATAAGTTTCACAGATTCTACTTCGCCAAACTTTTCAAACAATTCTTTTAAAGAAGCTTCCGAAGTTTTGTAATTTAAATTGCCTACATAAATATTCATAAAAAATCCTTTAGAAAATAGAAATAAAAAAAAATCAAAAAAAGTAAAAAAAATCCCCAAAACTAAATAATTTCATTCCAAAATAATACAATATTTTAAATTGACAAAATTATTTTTATATATTTGCTAAATAATTTTAAAATAATTCGTTTCTGTATGTTTTAAATATAAATTAAATAGATGAGATTATTTTTATTAATATTATTTCTTTTATTTTGGAGTATTAATTTACTTAGTCAACCTTTTGTGATAAGTGAGTATTTCAATGATAAAACTCCTGACAAAGAATGGACTGAGATTTTAGTTATACAAGATATGTCGAGTATAGCTGGTTGTACTCTAAGAGATAATTCTTCAACTGGTGATTGGAGGCAGGGTATAATATTTAAAGATATTCCTTTATGGAAAAATCTAAGGTCTGGTACTATAATAGTAATTAATCATCGAGACGGAGATATAGATGATGATAAATCTGACGGCTATATTGAAGTAGGGGCTACCTCTTCGAAATATTTTGATAATCCAATTTCTAGTTCAAATTCTCAGTCATTAAACATAAGCGCTACTCACGATATAGTACAATTATTAACTAAAAACAATTATCTCAATATTCATTCTTTAGGTAATGTGCCACAATCTAAAAGCAAAATTGTTTTTAATGCTATTATTGGATTGAAAATAGCTACACCAAGCGAAGCGAAAAATTCTGTCCATGTGTATCCCGGGGCTAATATTAGTGATTATTTTAAGGGTCTTGATAGTAATTATGCTATTACTACAGATTCTAGCTCAAAGGGCCTACCTAATGGCAACAACGAGATTCCAATGTCAACTAATCATTTATTTTGGCGATCTTTAAGAGAACCTAAGTGGATTACTCCACCAAACTTACAATCCCAAATTACTCCTGATTTCAAAGGTATTAAATTGAGCTGGAATGCTGCAAGTACTATTAAGGACAACAATGAAGGGTATCTAATAGTAAGATACACTGATAATGGTAATCAACCAATTATTTTGAATGATGGTGAAATATATGGTCCGGGCAGAAAGATTGGCCCATATTTAATTATTGATACTTTACCTGATCTCACTAATAATTCATATACTGATAATTTCAAAATTGGCACTTTTAATTGTGGCGAAAAATATTCATATCGGGTTTATATATATAGGTATCAAAGGAGTAATGTTAATCCAGAAATTTATGATAAGAGTCCATTGAATGGGCGTGGTAGAGCATATAATGAAACTGATTATGCTTCTACTAATAGGCCTATTGAGAAATCTATTCCTATTAAACCAGTGTTAAGTACCGTTGAAGGAAATAAGGTAATTTATTGCACGAATGAGTTTGCACATATTATAACTGATATTAATGAGTCTAAAAGATATAATTTCAATTGGTATTTAGATGATAATAAAATATCATCAAAAGATACAAGTATCATTGTAAATAAATCTGGTAATTATAAGTTAGTAATTATTGATAAGGCATCTGGCTGTGCGGATTCTAATGAAATATTCCTAACATTTGTAGAATCACCAGAGATTCAAATTCAAAATTTATCTAATAGTAAAATTATAGCTAATGATACAATAATTGAAGTTTGTGGCAATAGTAGTATAAATCTGCAGGGAATAGTTGTTAAGCCCAAGAATTATGATGCTTATTGGAGCAAAGATGGCAATAAAATTAGTGTTAGCAGTAATTTAATTATTAATTCAAGTGGTATATATAGATATGTTGCACAAAGTAATAGCTTATGTATTGATAGTTCTATTGCTATTGATGCGAGGTTTACTACTCCAAACTTTACGCTTTCAACTAATAAATTATTTTTTGATGATGATTTGAATATTGAGCAACAATTTACTATCAAAAATAATGGTGTTGAAGAATTGGTAATTGGAGCTAATAATATAACTATTAACCCTTCTACAAATTTTGTAATAGTTAATCCTATAATAAATAATCAAGCCCCTTTATTAATACAACCTAATTCAGAGGTAATTGTTACTATTAAATTCCAATCTTCTGATTTTGATAAAAAGAATGCTATTTTGAAGCTATCTCTTTGTAATATCTCAAAATTAATTGATTTAGAAGGTATGAAAAAGAATAGTAGCAAATCGAAATTATTATCAGATCCTTCTATTGGTGTAAATTTTGGAAATATTGTCATAAATTGCAATGAAATGTTTCATAAAAATACTAATCTATTTATTAGCGGTCAGAAAAGCTTAAAAACTATATTAAAAAAAATGAAGCAAAATTATTTTGAAGTAAATTCTGGAATACTAATAGAAGAGCAAGAAGTAGATCTGTCTCCTAATATCATATATAATATTTCAATCAGTATTAACCCTAGTTTACCGATTGGTATTTATCGAGATAGTATTATTATACTATATAGAAATCTAAATGATAATAATTATGATACGTTAATTATACCTGTGAGTGCAGAGATAATTGATCCAAAATTTAATCCCGATATCATTAAATTAGATTTTTCGAATTTACCGACTTGTATTACAAAAGTTGATACTTCAATATTATTAGACATTAACCCATTTTATGAATTCCAAATTGACAGTAATATTATAAACAGCAGTGTAATATTGACTGATAAATTACCTATAAAATTTAATGCTAAAGATAAAAACTATATTAATTTAGAAATTAACTTCACCAATCAGGATTTAATTCAAACATATATAAAATTGAGCCCTTGTGGAATTAATATCCCATTAGAGATATTACCTCCGCAAGAAGATATAAGATTAGTTTATAAAGATACTATTGATTTTGGTATCATAAATAATGCAGAGTATTGTGGTGATTATTTAGATAGTCTAATTTTTGAGACTAATCTACCAATTACCATTGACAATATTGAATATATGAGCCCGGTATTTCTTTTTGATATTCTTAATTCACAGAAATTAAATAAGGGTATCAATACAATTTATTCTATTTTTTCATATCAAGATACTGGTATATATAATGATTCATTGATAATTAATTTGAAAGAATGCAATAAGAGAATAGTAATATTTATAAAGGGTGAGAGAATTGATAGACCAATTATTAATTTAGCTGATAGTATAATTAATTTTGGCAATGGATTTCTTAATAACAATCAGTATATTAAAACGAAGCTTTACAATCAGAGTAAGGTTAAGACTTTATTGATTAAATCAATTAGCCTTCAAGATCCTTTTTATTTAGTAAAACCGAGCCTTTTTGAATTTCCAATGTCTGTCAGACCATTGGATTCAATTGAGATGGAGTTACAATTTCTAAGGGATCAAATTGGAAGTAGAAGTGATAGTATGTCCATTGAAATAACCTCTCCTTGCAATAATATTGCAAAATATGAGCTTAGAGGAAATACATTAGATATTAATGAAAATTTAATTAAGTTTGTAATGCCTGCAAACTATCAAGCTTCATTACACAATAATTTTACTTTGCCTATTAGTATAGA
>JBDHXE010000155.1:0-5612 GCA_039810525.1 Chlorobiota bacterium
TTGGTACTACTTCTATCCTTTCCTCGCTTTTCTGTGGTATATTGTAGGCAATAGATATCCCTGCTTTTACAGTAATATTATTCCAATTATAATTTTTGACAGGTGAGCTCAATCCATACAATATAGATATTTCAGGCAAAAACTCAAATCCAGAAATATTAGCTACCTTGTAGTTAGCTCCCAATAAAGCTCCTGCATATATTGGCGAAGCATCGGGCAAATCACCTGCATAATTATTATTTATCTTAGTGCCATTAGAAAAGTTCAGATCAGACGGCTCTACTAAGACTTCTTGTTGGGTAAAAGATTTCGCAATAGGGACTCCCAAGTTTAATCCTACCTTGAGCTCTAAGGGTAAGTTTTCAAATAGCTTAAAGTTAAGATATGGATTAATACCAGCTACTAACCAATCTACATCAAGATTATGATCTACATATATTTTTCTATAATTACTACCTACTATATCGTTTCCGATATACTCATTTACAGAGTATTTAGCTGATAGATTATTAAGTTCTAAATCGACTCCAATTTTAGTCTTATCATTGATAAAATCAATATGTTTAGATAGCCCAGCATATAGATAATACGATAGCCCAAAAGCATTATCAAACTTGCTACAACAATTAGGATAGCCTTTCAATTGAGCAAAATCTGATTGGTATGTATTAAAATTGGCGCCTATCCCAAAATTAATATAATATGGTGTATAATCTTTGCTAATCAAATTTAGAGTAGTAAATACCAAAGATAGTAGTATACATTTTAAAATATTATTTCTATTTGCTATATCTAACATATTCAATTTCTGCAATTTATTTTTATTATTATAATTTATTTAAAAATGATAATATATTATCTCATAATTATAAATGAGCTCGATTTTATTTTATTCAAATAATATATATTAAAGTTATAATTCCCTATTTCGCACTTACTAGTATTAAATGTAAGTTCATTAGTTCCTATTCTAGGCCTATAATTATTAATTACACATATTTGATTGCCCATATTATCTATCATTTCAATTTTTAATGGATCAGTGGTTTCTGCTTCAAAAACAATTTTTACAAAATCGTTCGCAGGATTAGGAGCAATACTTTGTATCATAACAATATTTTTTTCGTTTTGGATATACCTATCACCACAGATATCATTAATAAATATACCTCCATTTCTGACAATAGTATTTACATATTCGCCAAATTTAGCAGACGGCTCTTTAATTATCAAATCTGAATAATTAGTATCAGTGAGCCCAGCAACTCCTTTAATTATAGCTATAGTAGCAGGATTATCGAAATTAGCTTCCACACGTATTTTGAATTCTCTATTTCCGTTTACATTATTGCTTATTAGAGAGGCTTCGCCAATATCAGACGAAACGCTTGTAGGCAAAAATATTTTCGGATTAACCTCAAATGTAGCTTCAAAAGGGCGAACTCCCTTGTATGGCTCTTTGTCATTTGGCTTTATTTGAATAGGTATTTCTAGATTTTCGTTTTTAGCAGAAGTTTCTACTCTTGGAATAGTCAATTCTACCATACCATCAAAAAAATCAAGTGGAATATTATTTTGAGCAAGGCAAGGAGTAGCGTCTATTATCAGATTGGCCTTTTCTTTAATACCATTCCATCTTACTTTTAGCAAAGTACTTTCGTTAGGTTTTAGAACGAATTTTTTAGAAGAAATAAATTCGAAGTTATCCGGAGGAATTATTCTAAAATCATCAAAGTTAATGTCAGTAATACCTGTATTTTTGATGGTAAATTCGCGTGTCAAAACTTCTGGTATGAATAAGAGTTTATTATGTGATAATTCTATATACGAACCTATACCTTTCCCTTTAATAGTAAAAGTACCATTGATCTTTTCTTGATTAGAATGGTATATTGTCATAATAGGATAGTAATACCCCAAAGTATCAGGATAGAATCTAACAATTCCTGCCAAAGTACCATTTGGTGGTATTATAGTGTCGGTATTAGCTATAGTAACACTAAAATTCCTATTGTGTGGATCATTAAAATTAAGGTAGTTTACTATTAATGGTACAGGATCATTATTCTTGAGAATATCTAAACGCTTAGTTATGGTATCGCCAATACATACATCGCCAAAATCGTAGTTTGCGCTCAAATATTCAATATTTCTTGGCAACACTTTAATCTCTATAGGCAGCAAATAATCTGAATTACAAGAATGTATAGCCAACGTATCTCTAATTATTCCAGTATCTAATGGAGTAAAGACTATATCAAAATCCAAACATTGGCCCGGCTTTAATTGTGTCAATCCCCAATTATTTTTTAAATTAAAATACCAGCCAAGTTTAAATTTTGCGCTTGCGAAAGTAGCTTCTACTTCACTAATATTGCATACTTTATTAATTTTATATTCATTTTTGGTGCCTAAATATACGGGATCGAATACTATTTTATCTAGATTTAGAGCAGGACGTAATATAGATAGCGTACTATCAGATAGATCTTCTTCTGGGTATACAAAAGTCCTATACACTGCATTATCATTTCCCGAGGCTGTACTAATCAAACTCAATCCATTTGGTGCCAATTTTATATCATTCATAATAGTAGAATGTCCATAGAGTTCACCTGTATTTTTGGATGTGCTCAGATCATAAAACGCAATTTGTTTGTCGCTTACTGAGCCTGTAATTAATGTAGATGATGATGGATTAAAGAATAGTCCAATAGGATCGCCATTCGATGGAGTAAATACTCTTACTATTTTGCCTGTCTCTATTTCTATTACATATATATTAGTTTTAAGCCCAGACTTGTCTGCTTTAGTACCTATACTTAATAATTTACCATTTGGCGAGAGAGCTAATTGTACAAAATTGGGGAACTCGTTATATTTCAATTCTTTGATTATAGAATAATTTTTCAAGTCAATTATTTCAATCTCACCATCTAGTAGTAAAGCGGCCGCTTGATTTAATTTGGTATTGAAGCTGAAATCAATTACTTGAGTATCAAAAGTCAATGTTTTAATTAATTGGAAATTTTTAGAATCATATATAAATACTCTATTACCAAATGTTGGTATCACAGAAATCATTTGATTGCTATTATCAGCTTTTATTTTTTTTATTCTTATATTTTGATTAAGAGTAATCTTATTAATCGGATACTTATCGTTAGCATTAAATACAGCAATAGTATCTTTTTGAGAATAATATGGTATATTATTGCTATAATATGCTACATAATACAACGAGTCATAAGGTGAATAGACCATACCTAAACTAGTATATTCATTCGCATCATTTTCACTATTCAGATATTGAGAATTTTTGATAGCAGGAGGCAAATTATTTAAATCATAGGTAAATATATTGCCTATTTGGTTTACAAACGATAGCTGTGTGCTAAATTGATTGTAAGCGGCATCTAAAGTATTGCGAGTATCCTTGCTTATATAATATATATCATTCTGATTAAAATTTTGTCTTACTTTCACTATTAATTTATCGGCATCAATATCTGGAACAGTCCAATTGTAAACACTATCTTTCACTTGATCAATTAATTGCCAAGTAAATCCACCATTTGTGCTATAATATAACTCAACTGGGAACTGTGGAGCATACCCACGCCATTTGATTTGAAAAGTTTCGCAAGGTGCTAATTTTTCTCCACCATTTGGTGATATTAGCTGTATCATACTTTTAGTCTGTACGGTATAAGAATTGCCATACAAAGGTACTATTCTTTTCAGCCCACCTTCGTAATGAAAAGTGAGAATATCTTGATAATAAGCATAAGCATCTGGTTTAAAATATATATTTGCCCAATATGACGAGCCAACTCTGAGATTTCTTGGAGGTGCTGCTCTATCATTATCACTATCCGAACCTACCCATTTCACTTCAAAGTATTTTGTATTGGTAGTAATAGAATCTAATTTTAAGCTAACTGGTCCATCTGGGCTCTCGGTATCTACCCACGATCTAAACCTAACTTGATAAGGGATTGAATTTCCCGGTTGGACATAGCTCCAAAAAACATCTCTAATCTGTAGATTATCTTGGTCTGTAACTATAGTGTAGGGAGCTCTATTTAGTTTTCCGATTCCATAATTATTTGTTAATTCATTATTATATAGAGCATATATAATACATTGATACTGGAATGTAAACATATATTGCTCTGGTATCCATTTCAATATTTGCCAGCCATCTACTATTGGGCTTAATTCCATAGCTTTTGCTGTAAACAAAGCGTTATTTTCAAGAATTTTTATATTATCTTTGCTTAATTCTACTTGATTACCATTATTAGTAACTTTGATATATGCTGTCAGTACTGGATATTCTGATGTGCTTATGTTTAGACCAGAAGCGTCTAATTTTTTTAATTGAAGGTTCAATTGAGCAAATCCGATTTGTAAATGACAAATAAAAATAATGACTAAGAATAAATAGCCCTTCATATATTTTCAACTTTTAAAGTAAATGACAATAAATTAACTTAATATAGACGCATTGCAACTTACAATTGTTACAAATAATTATGATAATTGCAATGATTTAATTAGATAGATTCAATGGAAGCTCTTTGCAGAGGCAATAGTTATAATTATCTCTTGATACTGCTAAATATGGTATATTATATAGCATAGTTGATATTAGATAAGCAAAAAGGATATTTAACTCATTAAATTATTTATTGAGAAAAATATCCTTATGCTCTAATATATAATTCTTATAATTTAACTTTCAATCGTATTACTAAATCATATTTTGCTCTAATGAAAGGGAAATGAACTTCATTAGGATAACTACCTTTTACATAGCTATACTGTGAATAAATATAGAAATATGGTGTATTTTTAAGTCCTTCAGAAATAGCAAAGGCATTTTCTTCTGGTACTTGGATTATATTATATGCTGTTTTATAATAATCTTTTACATTTACATCTTTATATTTACCTAATATATATAGCTTAGATGTAGGATCTGGTTCAAAATCATTAGAATCTGTAGAGAATGGGCTTTTGCCGGGTTTAGGTCTGGCAAATTTAAGCATAAACGAAACAGAGTCAAACTGTATATTATCTACATTAGGGTCGAATGGAACACCATTTCCCATTACCAAAGAGTCAATTCTATAATTAATCTGATATACTTCGGCTGCATCTATTTTGCTTTTATTATCATTGTATTCTTTGTATTGGTACAAATTACTAAAATCTATAGATGTATCTGGAACTGATTTGCCTAAGTTGTCTGCCTTGAAAAATATAGGTAACTGTACAGTAAAATTTTCAAACTTATTGATAGTATCTTGGATGCAAGAGCTCAAGATTATTAATGAAGCTATTAATAATATTATTTTATAATTGATTTTCATAACATATTCCTTTTTTTTAATTAATTAACTGGTATTCTTACTTCTACTACAACTGTTCTACAATAGTATCTACCTTCGGGAGTAGAATTATCAAACAACAACTCATATTCGCCTTTGCCCGTATAAGTAGTATTATTATAATTAAGGGCATCGGCAGTAGATTTGGCTCTGGCAGTAGATAATTTCATATTATAGTCTTCTTTGCCTATCATATCAGTATATCCTGTAACTTTT
>JBDHXE010000156.1:0-5573 GCA_039810525.1 Chlorobiota bacterium
ATCCTAATTGTAAATTGTGGAAAACTTTATATATGTTATTATAAAAAGAGAGGCTGACTTATGAGACAGCCTCGACTGAGAATTAAAAATTAAATCATTGCTGCTGATTTATGAGACAGCCTCAATGTTTGGATCTTTAGCTTATAATTTAATTATTCTCGCTATCATCTGATTTGATTAATTTGAATTGAACCCCTTTCGGAAGGTCAAATAGACTATCTGGTATATCAATATTCTCTTGGATATCTATAGCTTTTTTCTCATACCTATTCTCAATATCAATACTCTCAATCTTTAGAATTACTCTCTTATATATCCATTGTTTAAAGCCATTCAATTCATATACCCAGCATTTTCGATTCAAAAATTCCTTCTGTCCTAACCATTTACCACCGTTTTCAATTACAAAATCTTTCATAATTTGCTCGTCCGATTTATCCTTTTGCAAATAATTAGGAGACATAGCCATACCATAATTCATACCAATATCCTCTATATCTTTAATCTCTTGCTTTGTACCAATACTATCTAATAAATTAGCATAATACAGCCAATTATCTTTAAGGATAGTTACAGTTTTACTTTTATCAAAAATTGTATCTGTATTTGATATATAACGATTTGTTTCTATGGTCTTCACATAGCTTTTATTACCATAATCATCATAAGCAGATATTTCACTACCTTGCATTACTAAGTTAGAACTTATAGATTGAGCAGAATATTCTATACGCATCGATTTAAATTGATAAGGATTGGCAAAGGCATATATATTAAAAGAAAAAATAGTAATCAGCACTATAAAAATATATTTCATAGATTAATTTAGACCCAACGTGTAATCGCTTGATATATACTATTAGGGCTAATATAATCCATACAGAAATAATCATCGTTTATACATTTAGCTCTAAAGAAACATTGACATTCCTTAGCTGGCATTACTATTTCACCACGTCCATAAAGTTCAAATTCATTAGGGTTAAATATATTATTCATCAATATAAGAGGCTTTTTCAGGCCAATAGCTATATGCATACCCATAGTAACTGCTGATACAACTAAATCACACTGATTGACCTCCGAAATAAATTTATTTAAAGGAAAATTGCCTAAATATAAAGCATTTGTTTTATTAGAGAAGTACTTATTCTTCTCATCTTCTTGTTTACCACCTAATAAAATAGGGAAATAATTATTCTGCTGTAGCATAAATATCAAATCAATCCAATTACTATCAGGCCATAATCTTGATACCCATCTATCACCACAGCCAGTATTAAGGCCGATTATTTTCTTACCATCGTTAGGAATATTCCATTCGTAATTACTATTCAAATCTAAAATATATTCTTCACCATTATATTGCCAACCACATATTTCGTAGATCTCTTGTGGGTAAGACTTAGAATTTTGCATATTCAGATCATCAAATAGACCAGTTAAAAACTTATGTTTAGCATCTTCATTAGCATAATGAGGCATATTATCCTTCATTACAAAGCCTTTCACATCTTTATATTTCAAATTATTGGTAAGAGCAACTGCTTGAAAATCTTTATCTAAATTGATTACCAAATCAAAACTCATCGCTTTTAGTATTTCTACTGATTCTACAGAAAAATTAAGAGTATTATCTACTATAGATGGAACAATATCTGGAGAGTAAGTAAGCCACCATATTTTATGATATGGGTATTCCTTTTTTAATCTATGCAGCAATACAGTTGTTCTAATTACATCACCGATTGCACCTAATTTAATAATTAAAATTGTACCAATAGTCTTATCATAATAAGGGCAAGTAGCACATTTTACATTAAAGTCTTTATGAGGTTTGCATGGGATATACCCTTTGAAATGCCTACAATCTGAATAAAAAACAATGTCAGAATTCATTTTATAAATTATATTGTATTAAAATATACACTTGCATAGTATAAACATTACTTTCAATAGTCTCGAACATAGTTATAGGTGTAAGTAGCTCTCCACGATTATCATTTTTGCCAATTAAATTCATTATACCAATTGCACCACCAGCATTAATATAAAAATTCTTTCTCAATCTACCTTCCACTCCTAATTTGAAAAGCCCACCTATTCTGAGTGCATCTTCTTTTGGAGGAGTTTTATAAATTTCATCTTTAAATACATTATTATTTAGATAGTCTCTGTACCATTCTATATCAATATTATTAATATAATTTAATGATACCTCTACACCCGCATACATATTAGCATGTACAAATTGCACAGGCAGAAATGCATATTGAAATCCTGTATTAACCCCTATAATATTTAATTTATGGGAATAATAATCTATTATATTTCTATTATAATTAACTCTTTCCTTTCCACTGAAAAATGAATAACTCAAAGAAACAGGTATTCTAAACTTAGCCTCTTCATCTATCGGGAATAAAAATTGTAGCTGCACACCTGGCTGAGCATCACGAAAACTACCACCCGTTACTGCATCATCTTTAGAAGATGTATTTATAATTGAAAGTTTGGCTGGATTGTCTCCTAATATCTGGGTAGTAATGATACCAGCACCTATTCTATAATGAGTTTCCATTTGAGAATAAGAAGCTATACTACCAAACAAAAAGAGAATAATTATTAATTTTAATATATTCATTTTAAATTTATATAAATATTTTCAAGTTTAATGAGACTATTTAATCATATTAATTATTTTAAAATATCTCTTATGCCATATAAGTTTTTAGAATTTTCGTTATTCATTTTAGTTAAAAGCTCGCCTAATAGTCCCATCGACAAAAATTGAACTCCGACTATCAACATACCTATTGCAAACAATGCTAATGGCCGATTGCTTAAATAAGTTAACCCCATCAACCACTCTGCAACTAAATACACTAATATTAATAAACCTGCAAGTGAAATAAAAGACCCAATAGTCCCAAAAAAATGCAGTGGACGCTTAAAATATTTAGTTGTTAGCAAAACAGTTAATAAATCTAAAAATCCGTTCATAAATCTCGAAATACCGAACTTAGTTGTTCCATACTTTCTTGGATGGTGATGGACTGGTATTTCTGTAACCTTAAAGCCCATCCAATTAGCCAAAGCTGGTAAAAACCTATGCATCTCTCCATATACATTTAATGATTTAACTACCTCACTTCTGTAACCTTTAAGCCCACAATTAAAATCATGCAGCTTAATACCTGCTACCTTAGAAGTAGCCCAATTAAATAATTTAGAAGGCAAATTCTTTTTTATAACAGAATCATAACGTTTTTTCTTCCAACCTGACACTAAATCATAACCTTCATTAAGCTTAGTTAGGAGATTTTCTATTTCTTTAGGATCATCTTGAAGATCTGCATCCATAGTAATTACATACTCACCTTTAGCTCTTTTAAACCCAACCGAAAGAGCTGCACTTTTACCATAATTACGTCTAAAACGAATACATTTAAATCTATTATTCTTAGAATAGATATCTTTAATAACTTGGAATGAATTATCTGTAGAGCCATCATCAATAAAAATAACTTCGTAACTATTATCAGCTAGTTTAGCAAGCTCTAATTCTAATTGCGTGGATAATTCTAATAAAGACTCTTCTTCATTAAGTAATGGAATAACTACTGATAACTTTACAGAACTTTCATTACCATATTTATTCCTCTTAGAAAAACTTTTTTTCTTAAATTTCTTTTCTGAAAGCAATATTTGTTCAGTATTATTGTTATCAATATCTTTCATAATCATATTTTAGTTATAAATTTCTTAGCTATAATAGAATTTTTATTCATAAACATTATAAAATAAGTACCAGGTTGAAAACTTAATATATTATTAATATTACCACCATTGGATACTAAATTGCCACGTAAATCGTAAACCTGATAAAAATCATAATTCAAAGAATTATCCACATTAATAAAATTACTAAATGGATTAGGGAATATTACATTGTCTTCGATTACAATATTATCTTCTACATTTGTCGCATTCTTATTATAATAAACATCAAAATATAACTTATCAATAGCATCATTATCAAGTACTAATTTATTTATTATTTTCATATCCTGATTAATAACCACACCCCCCATAATATCTCTTACGAAGATTGAATCAATTATATTAGGAATATTGCTATTATTCCATTCTAATACTACCGAAGAAGCATTAATCCAATTTAAAACTAATTTATAACGATAATTCCAAGTTATTTTGTCATCTGGAATACTTCTAAGATCTAAATTAGTCCATATTTTATCATAATATTTTGAACCATCTTCATTGTATTTAGAAGAATCAATATATTCCAATACAGCATAAAAAGTTGGAGGGAAAGGTGGCAAAGACTTCTCACCTAATTGGGTATCTACACTATCACCTGCTAGTTCATTAATACCAAACCCTAAATTAAATACCAGATTTGGTTTAGAATTATTATAAACATTCAAATTAATTCTAGCATTATTATCAGCATAAGAATAAATAAAGCTACACAAAAATAATACAACTATAATTCGCATACAATACCTTATAAATAAAAGGGCAACACGCTATATCCATGTTGCCCCTAAATAATCAAATAGAGAAATTACTTTATAACGCTAATTTTAACTACAGAATTATAATTACCAGCATTTATTTTAGCAAAATAATTACCAGCAGTATATTGAGATAAATTAACATTATAGTTAAAAGTACCAGCATTTAATTGAGCATTAACAACTGTTTCTACTAAATTACCTAATGCATCATAAATATTTACATTAACATTAGATGGTTCATTTAATACAAATTGTATATTTGAGAAGTCAGAAGCTGGATTAGGAGTAGCAGTAAAGCTATTATCAATACCAGTCATAACTTCTGTTTTAGCAATTCTAATAGAATTGTAAGCCAATCCATTTACTACAATAGACTTACTTTCACCTTTGTTTACAGATCCGATAAATTCACCAGAAACGGCATCATACAATGTATAATCTGCATCAGCATTATCTACATTGATAGCTAAAGGATAGGTAACACCTTGTAATTTCAATATTGCATTGTTAGAATTTGATACATACTTGTTATCTGAGAAACGAACATCAAACATTCCACTCATAGGAGCTGGTGGTAATTCAAAGTAATTCAATATATCACTATTATTAGTAGTAATATATACATTATTTACTTTCTGACCGTTATCACGAATAGTAAACATTTGGCTATTATTCAATACTGAAGTTTTTTCAACTAAAGAATTAGAAGAAGCTAATTTACCATAAGTAGGAAGCAATCTATAATATCCATCAGTAGAAGTTTTAATCCAATAGCCCATACCTGGAACCATATTAGAAACTTGATAATAACCAAGATCTGTTCTATAACCATATACACCATAATTTAATGTATAATCTTTGTTTGGTATAGATCCATTATCTGATTGACCAAATTCAATACCTTCTACAGAAGTTACCACAGATAAAGCACCAACTAAGTTCCATCCACCCTTGTTAGCTGGATTTTCTGGATCTGGAGTATCACCTTCAAATACTTTAATTTTGTGAACATCGCTCTTAATTTCTTTT
>JBDHXE010000157.1:0-5568 GCA_039810525.1 Chlorobiota bacterium
TTGGATTTATTGGGTATAAAGATGGCGGTGAGTTGTATAACTTTGGATGTACTCCTGCAATTGCTTTAGCACCAAGGTAACCTGCTTGGCTACCTGATCCATTATAAAAATCAATTTGGTAAGGTGAATAAAATAATGAGGTACCAGTTTCAAATAATATAGGATTGGCATCTCCAATTGGAATATTTTTCCTTACCTCACCATATACCCAACCTCCACTATATATTGAATTAATATGCCCTGCACCTGTAACAGTAGCAGTAGTACCAAATTGTACAAATAAAGGTTTAACCTGTGAGCTCTTCAAAGTAGCATTGATTAATACTTTATTATTATTTTCGAAAGTTAAATTATTTGTAATTATTATTGGTGATAAAGTATCTAAGTAAATATCTCCGCTTTCAAAAGTTTTATAAATTGATAGGTTATAAAAATTAATTGGTGAATTATAGTCTTGATTACTTATGTATATTTCATTATTTCCACGTAAATATACTGTTCTTGAATTATGAGTAAAAATAGCTCCAGAATTAATTTTCATATTTTTAAATAAGTATATGTTTCTGTTGCCTAAGTTGAATTCACCATTTTTAATATATAAGCTATCTTTTATGTATAGATTATTGCTGGCATTTATTGTAGTAGTGCCCGAGGATTTATCAATAATTAATTTTAATAATGAATCAGAACCTGATGGTAAGCCATTTCCTGTATTTTGAGCTCCACTACCAGTATATATGAACGAACCTAAGTTATGACTACCATAATTATAATTTCTGATATTTGTACGTATATTACCAGTAGCGCCAGAATTAACTATTCCATCTTTGTCGCCAATTCCTAAGGATGCGTATTTCATTAATCTAAAAATTCCATTTCCTGAAATATTATAGCTATTAGTATATAGAGTACCTGATGAATCTATAAGCACAAGCGATGAATCACCACTTGCATTTGTAATAACCTTATTAGATGTCATCGAAATAGTATTACCATCACCAATATATACTTTGTAATTGTTGCTTAATTGGCCCGGGAAAGAACTAGAAACAACTCCTCCGTAATATTGAGTAGACCAGTTATTTTTATCTTCCCAATTTCCATTAGCTCTCGAATAATAAGTTAAGAGACCTGGCTCACCAACTAATAAAGTTCCAATATCTTTTAGCTGTAGGAATTGAAATGATGATGGTGTGAGTGTACCAATTGTAGGGGTAGCTCCATAATAAAATGGAGTTATCCAATTAGTGCCATTCCATAGTCTGCCACTGAAATTGTTATAATCAGCACTATTTCTAATATCTCCTGATGGTGAGTTGCCTGGTATAAAATTAACTGTTAAATTATATTTTCTTGAAGGGCCAAGGTTAAAAGTAGATGTAATAGATTTTTTGATACTTATCTGACGAGCAATATGCTTTTGTAAATTAATAGTAGAGCCACCGGGAGTAATTCCAGTAGGAGTAGCATCATTCCAAGCAATTGGTGTAGTACCTATTCCAAGAGTATCACTAAGGATACCTAAATATCCTTCAGTACCTCCACT
Source organism: Chlorobiota bacterium (assembly GCA_039810525.1). Taxonomy (GTDB): domain Bacteria; phylum Bacteroidota; class Ignavibacteria; order Kapaibacteriales; family UBA2268; genus JBDHXE01. Next base: position 1,547 of record JBDHXE010000157.1, read on the forward strand.
ACCTACTACAGCAAATGTAATAGGGGTATAGCTTATATTATAACCAATTTCGTAATTAACAGTAGCAGAATTAGTAGGTATCTTTTTTCTTAATTCGCCATCTACATATCCGCCACCTACTCTTGATAAATTATTAACTACTTTAGCATAACGATAATTTGTACCATTATGTACTTTTAAATTACCATTATCTAAAGCTAAATCGTTATTAATAATTATTCCTTTGCTAGCATCTCCTATATTAGAGGCTATAACTCCTTGCGGGTTATTTATAGTTAGATTATAGAATTGTACATCGGTTGAAGAGCTATTGATGTTTTGCACTATATTATTATTGAACTTTATAGTAGAAGTGTCAAAATTATGATATCCCCCCATTAGAGAAAAATCACCATATAAATTCAACACATTAGAGCCTAATCGAAATGTAGAAAGTGTATCTATTTTTAAATTACCATTTATTTTTATATTATCTAATGCTTTTACAATTCCACTACCAGCAATTACTAAATTATTGAATGTATTATCTGTAGTATCTCGCGAAGTTATAGTCTCAGTAACTAATGCTACAGTAGATCTCATAATGATAGTAGAATTAGTCGATGATAGCGATGCTCCGCTTTCATTTATCCAACTACCTTGCAATTCTAAATTAAAATTATTAGTATTAAAATTAGCATTATTTCTCAATCGCACGTTTCTAAGAACTTTGAATGTAGGGCTGCCTGTCGCTAATAGTTGTTTGGTACCGACTGAATCTAAAATTATATTATAATATTCTAAATTGACTATAGAATCAACTGGCGAAGCAGGTTTGATTGGTATATATTGAATTCCACCGTTTTTATTGAATACAACTGTAGAGCCATTAGTTAAGAATCTATATGTATTATTAGCAAAATTGAGCGAAGCAATATCTAATGAATCTTTGATTCTAATTTGTCCACTATTTGGTAAAGTAATATTTCCTGCTCGTGACAAACCAGATATTTTTAATTTATTATATTGATTTACTCCTGGGTCAGAAGTTGAAGATGGTATTATAGAGTTGCCGTTTCCAAAGAAATTAACTTTGCCAGCATAAAAGCTGGGTGGTAAATAATTAGCTGGAAACGAAGCTCTTAATATTAATTCACCTCCTTCCATATTCATAGTCCTACCAGAAACTGCTCCATCTATGGAATTAGAAGATACATCAAATGTACCTTCTTTGATACGAAATTCTTTAGAAATAGCAATACTTTTTTTAAGTGTAACTGTATCCGAAGTAGATGATTTATTGACAATTAATGTTCTAACTATATCAGGCAGACCTGTACCTGTGTTTTGATTACCACTTCCAGAAAATTCATAAAATGCGTTACTTGACAATGAACGAAGAGTAGTTCTGATACAACCGGCCATAGTGGGTACAGGAGCTACTCCGTCTTGATGAGCAAAGGCAAAATAAGTACTATCATCTATGATAGTAGAATCTCCTATTAGATAATAATTGTTATTAATAGTAAGTTTAGAAAGTGCTGTATCCTTTTCTAATGATAATGAGCGGAAAGCTGCTGGTTGAGCAGTTATTGTAACTTGATGGCCTTTGATTCTAATTCTATCTGATTGCTTATTTGGTATGGTGTTAGATGCAGTGCCACCAAAGTTGACTTTCGACCACGTATTTGGGTCATTCCAATCTCCATTTTGACGGCTATAATAAATAGCACTCGAAACTTCTGGTTCACCCGCAGTCCAATCTCCATTTATACTATCAGTTTTGATTGAATAGAAGAACCTTTCATTGAAATCAACTATATCATTATCATTTCCTGGGTCAACTCTCCAATAGCCTAGTGGATTATTATATGATGGCGAGAAGTAAAGTACTTCATAAGCTGATTCGTTGCCAGCAACTTCTCCAGCATTATAATAGAAAAATATATTAGCACCCGAGGGTTGCATATTCACATCATTAGTATTGACTTCCCAATATTTGACAAGTGATTTATTATTAACTTCGACTTGTGGGTGTTCTTTATCTACTGGTTTTACAGATATTTCTGGGTTAGAACCAAAAGTAGCTCCGCTTGCCCTAAGCTCAATTTCAGCAGGAGAATAATAATCAGGTGTACCAATTGGAAATTGAAATTTTTGAGGTAATGTAATTGAATTTGTAAATTTTCTAACAATTCTACCACCTAAAAGTGGATCTACAGAACTTCCAGAATTAATTATACATTTATTAGCATTAAAATTATCTAATAAAGTATCGTTAGTAAGAGAAGAATATATCTTAGCCCAAGGATTTAATAATAAATCACTATTAACTAATTCTATTGAGCTGTTTAGAAGGTATATATATTCTGTAATAGTAAGATTACTTAATGGATCTAATACTAGTCTATTATTATTTGATTTATCAATATAAAGATGAGCAATTGTAATATTTGCATTTCCAGCAATAGTATCAACTAGATCTTTATTGAAGATTATTCTTCCATCAGAATTTTGAGTGTATGTACCATATAATTCAAATTTGCCCGAAATATTCAAATAGCTTGGTGCTCCATTCTTATGAGTAATCGAAGCAGAATTATCTATACGAATACCGCCATTAATTTGTACTGTAGCTCCATTAGAAATATAAAAGTTAGTGTTACCTTTTATATTTACTAATTGGCTATAACCAATATATGGTATTAGTAGTAAAGTGAATAATATAACTTTTGAATATAAACTCATTTGGACAATTATTGTAATATTTTATTAAATTTTGAAATTGCTATAATAAACCAATTACTACCATCTGAAATTATTTGGATACCTGAAAAATTACTAGAAGATTTTTTAGAATGTATTACTAACGTTGAACTTCCGTCTATTGTTTCCCCAGATTTAGGTGCGATAGTATAAATATAATCATTACTATTAATTATAGCTTTTATAATTAATACTTTTCCAGCTATACCTACTGCACTTGGGAGAGTTAAGGTAAAATCAGTTGATGAGCAAAAAACTACATCATAATTAACATCAACAGTAGTAGATGAATTTGCGTTTAAGATATTCTTACTAGGTGCACTATTTGATTTCCAATTTAAATTACCATTACCATCTGTTGATAATACCTGACCATCTGTGCCATCAGAAGGTGGTAAGGTATATGTAACATTGTCAGTTTGGGCTTGAGCTTTGAAGGCTGTAAAATTACTACCACTTGAAGATGGTTCGTATAATTTTAATACTTTGGCTGAATTGTCATTATTTTTTAATTCCAGATCTGAATTTAATTTTGAGCCAATATCTGACCAAGAGCTCCCATCAGTTAATTTTATACTTTTTGTATTGTTATCATAATAGAAAAAGCCTTCTTTGGTAGTGTTTACGGGTGGTGTATTCTGTGGCACTAATTGAATAGCAATTGGGTCAATATTACCTGTAACTACCAAATCTCCATCAATTATAGCGTCTCCATTTACCCATAATCTCAATGAATCGTTAAAATTATCTGTTTTATTAATTCCTATTTGTCCATCATTCCAAATTTTGATTCTATTTATATTGTTGGTAAAAATTGATAGATTTAAATTTTCATTTTGTTTGATTTCGGCATTACCACTTGCATCGATACCAATATCTAAACCATCTGATGATGATAGTCCTGTAGTAGAGCCAGCAGTAAATTTACTATATACAGCAGTTGCATCACCTCCATCTATATGTAGTTTAGAAGCAGGTGAATTGATATTGATACCTATATTGGTACCATCGTTTATTAGATTACTCACTGCTTCTAGTGATGTTCCATTAAATCTTAGAGTCTGCTTATCTGTACCTGAAGGTATAGTTGGCAGAGTTTTCCAAATAGGAAGAGTATCATTAGAAGATAATATTTGATTGGGTGAGCCTAACGGCAATCTTTCCCAATCAGTACCATTGTAATACATTAGATCGCCAATAGTATTGCCTGCAAGATTAATCTTAGTACCATCTACATTATTATCTGCAATTTTGGAAGTAGTAACGGCACCATTTTG
>JBDHXE010000158.1:0-5545 GCA_039810525.1 Chlorobiota bacterium
TTTACTAATTCTTCTCTCTTCTTCTTAATTGTTAATTGTTTTATTTCGAGTGGTTTTGATATATCTACTTTTTTTCCAGATAAATCTTCAACGTTGAGCGATATATCAATAGGTGTCTCCAATTCAGGAATTTTTCCCTTCTCAATATCCCATAATATATCGTTATCTTTATCAGTAAATTCTTTAATTAATTGATTATTTTGAGAAATGCCTAATTTCCACTTTTTAATACCAATATCAGATTGAATTTCAGGTATAATCTTAATCTTAGGAGGAGTAGCAGTTCTATTAAGCTCCATAATAGTAATAGGTTTTAAAATATCAAAATTATCAGAATATATTTCAGCTCTTCTATTCTCTTCCAAACCTTCGCTATAATCATTATTAGAATGTTTTTTAGGCAAATTACGTGCTTGAATATTGATTCTATTTGGATCTATACCCCAAGTTTCAGTCAAATAGTTCATTACACTAATAGCTCTACTTTTCGATAAACCTTTGTTACCTTTCTCTATACCCATATTATTGTTATTTCCTACTATTGTGATTTTAGCATTAGGATATTTCTTCATCCTATAGCCTATTACATTAAGTAGGTTATAATAAACTTCATAAGTATTTTGGTCAAGCATTTCTTCTTTAAACTGACTAGTACTAGCCTTAGTAATTAATTTCTGAGCAGTATTTGATAATTTGTCTTCACCTTCGTTAAAGAATATATAGGGTAGAAGAGGGAAAGTTTCATAAATTTCTGTTTCTTCAATTACAATTGTAGGATCTTTAACCTCTGTACCATCTGGATTAACTCCAATAGCTACCAAATTAGCTTTTAGAATAGAAGCTTGTGGTACTCTTCTCTCGTACTTCTCAGTAATAATTTTTCTTTCTACCATTGTGTTCTCGTCTATTTTATCACTTATTAATTCCTCATTAGAAGATACTAAACTTATTGTTTCTTTATCTAAACCTAATATGGATATCAAAGATGTATCTCTCTTGATAATCTCTTCATTTACTATTTTCAATTCTTTAGGTTTATACAGAGGAAATAATGCTGCTACCGAAAACTGTAATTGAGAAACACTCCAATCAACAGACGAAATGTTGGATAGAGGCAAATAATATAGTAAATCTGGTTCTATATAAATTGAATTTTTTAATACAGCTTTATAAGATGCACCCACAATATAATGTAATTGCAAAGAATTAACTTCAGGTATGTCTCTTAATTTGAATTCATTCCTTACTAAAGAACCACTTTCCTTGAAGACTACATTATTTGGACTAATTAATTTCTCCTTTTGATCGAAAGTAGAAGAATTTAAAAACGATACTCTAAATCCCATCAAACCAGTAATACCATAATCAAAACTATATTTAATAGCAGGCTCAATTCCAATAGTTTGTATATGTGTTTGAATCTCATAATTAGATATAGCATTAGTAATATCAGTAGTTTCGAAAGGTGGAGCAGTGTTTCTTATCTCGGTGAAACCAATTATTTGTTCTTTAGATAATAATCCATTCAACGAACTTAATCCAATTCGAGTATCCAAAGAGAATCTATTAGATAGTGGATAATTAGTAGCTAATCCAAGAGAGAACCCCATACCATTGCCATCAGTAAATTTTGGACAGCAATTTGCATACCCCGGTAATTTGTCAAAATCTGCAAAATAATGATTGAAATCTAATCCAAGATATGCGCCAAAATAAAATATTGGCTCACTATTATGAGCACTATCTATCTCTTGTGCCAACAAATTAATATTAATATAAATCAAACTAATTATAATTATAAAAAAGAATCTCATTTTTACCTACTTATTTTATCAAATTAATTTTAGAAATAATTACATCATTAGGAGAAATCACCTTTACAAAATATATCCCCGATTCGTATTGAGAAGCATCAATTTTAATATTTTTGGCCATACCTACGTATGCAGAATTCCAATCACTAGTGTATAATTCTTTGCCCGAAATATCACTAATAATTAATTTATGAAGACCTTTTTCCAAAGTTGTTATATTCATATTAATTACTTCACTAACAGGATTAGGATTGATCTCTATTTTAAATGGATTTAATTGATGGTCCAAAAGTCTATCACCACCTTCTTCGCAAATTTCAATTGTCAATTTGCCATCTTTACTTTCTATTGAGCTTACCAAACCTACATTATGCAGAATTACGTTAGATATAGTCAGATCCGTAGTTTTACTATCACCAAGCATAGTAGTACCTATCAGTGAACCAAGCAAAGTATCAGATGGAGAAATATTCACACCTCTAAAATCAAAACTTAGTAATCTATCTTTGCCATCTATTATATTCTGAAGCATCATTCCACTATCCAAATCATTAGGCAAAAATAAACTTCTGTTGAATCTCAAATCAAAAGTTAAATTGATCCCGTCTAATGAATCAGTTGCTTTTTTAAATTTAGCATAAATTGGTATTTTGAAATTTTTTTGCAAAGGATCTGTTTGAATTTCAGGAATATACACTACTAATTCCTTAGAAGGCTCTCCTTTTCCATTTAAATAAATTACAATATTTGAATCGCAATTAGAATTTGAAGTTATAAAGGTAATACTATCTCTATATGTAACTAATTGGTCAGGACTAAACTCTATATTAAAAGTTTTTGGCTGTCCTATACTAATAATAGTCCCATCAGGATTAGGAGTAATTGCAAAAATACTCGATAGCGATGGAGGTATATGATTTATTATAATAAGAGAGTCGGGGCCTAAGTTTTCGATTGTAAAAGGAAATGATTGAGTGGTACCTACTACGGCATTCATATTAATTGGATTGTCACTTATAGCAAACTTGCCTACATAGACATTTGCTCTTAAATTTATATTGTATTCTAACTCTTTGCCATTAATGAAAATTGTTATTCTAATAATTCCATTATAATTAGTAGCTGCTGCTCCATTCGGGTTAAATTCTATCATTGCTCCCGGTAATCGAGTGGTATTACTTGGATAGATAGTGTCAGGTACTGATATAGAAGTACTGACTAATTTGTATCTACCACCAGCATCGTTAATTAGCTCCTCTTTTAAAACAATATATGGGGCATCAGACGAATTGACATATTCTACTAATTTCCTTAGACTTGATGTTTCACATATAGATAAATCACCAAAAGATACTTCTCTTCTCTCTAAATTATTAGTATCTTTGATTACTATATCGTTATCAATATATACCGTTGGCTTGGATAGTATAGCTCTTCCCTTAATATAAACTTTTAAAGAATCTACGCACGGTTCATCAATTATTACTACAATAGAATCATTTATATTACCAGCTAAGGTAGGATGAATATTAAAATTAACTTTTGCATTACCATTTTGAGCCAATAATACACTATCACTCAATTGTATCATATTAGCAAAACCTGAGGTGGAAAATACCGAGCCAATTTTATTATCTATCTTTGAATTATTTATCAAGTCAAACGATGATTGAGTCTCAAATCCAATAGCTATATCTCCTAACTGAATAGTATCGGGTATTGATTTTACATCAAAACCAATTATCTCTGCTGTCAAATCTACAAATATAGTATCATATTTAGCATCATCTGTTGTGAAGTATAATCTAGCACTAACTGGCCCTATCCTAAGTTTGTTAGGTGATAGCTGAACTATGTATTTTACTCCAAGACCGGGCTGTATTAGTATTTCATCTTTTTGTGTACTAATAACTTTAAACAAATCGGCATCTGCACCTATAATTTTAGGAAACATTTTAATTGAAAATGGGGCAGAAGACTTATTAGTAATTGGTATGCTAATTGTATCTAATTTACAATATGGCACAGGGCCTAAATCGATTTGCGAAGGAAATGTAATATCAGATTCTATTCCTTTTCCTTTTAATTCTGTATGCTGTTCGAAACTACAAGTCGAATCAGTCTTCTCTGCAATCAGAACTGCAATAGTAGAGTAATCGCCTTGATTTTTTGGGCTAAATTTGACATTAACTCTTATAGTATCATCTAGATTCAATAAGACTGGTAGAGCAGGTATAGTAGATACTAATTCAAATGGAGCAGGTATATTTTGTATATAAGGAAGGAATAATTTAGAATTTCCTGTATTTTTTAATGTATAAGATATTACGCTAGTAGACCCTACCTTAGTATCTACAAAAGAACTTGGAGGAGTACCAACATAAGTTAAATTTGGTGTATATGCTGCGTCAATTTCAAACTTTATTCTCCATTCTTTACCTTTTGAGCGATCAGGGTCATTAGAAGGTATGAGAAGAATATTAGATGCTTTTTGCGCAGGATCGGCACCAGCAGGAATAATATATTCTACTAAAATTTCTGAAGTATCGCCCGGCTTTATACTATAAGTTCCATTTTTGACCGGACCTAATATTTTGAAACCATTATCACCAAGTAACCAATTGTTATCCGAAAACTGTAAATCTAAAATAGCCTCAGCTTCCTTTTTATTCCAAATTTTAGCAGACAGTATCATAGATTCACCGATACAATATATTTGTTTGGCTGTTATATTAGTATCACCATTTACAAAAGGTCTTAAATCTAATTTTAAAATATTTGTTGCTGCTTGTGAGAAAATTTCGTGAGGTTCAGCGGCATAATCTGTTATTACAGGCTTATCTACAATAGTAGTAACTGCAATATAATAAGTGCCCGATTTTTTATTCAAATACGAAGTCAAATCGTATGACCATAATTCATCTTTTACTTCTCCAAGTAAATTCCAATCATTAGTATCCTTTGAAATATAAATACGAGAAGTCTTATTAGCGGCTTGTGAGCCGTGCAAAATATGATTTGAGAAAATAATATGTGAAGTATCGGTAGTTGGACCTCTATAAGTACTTGCATTGGCAGTCGATAGAGTCAAATCACTTGATTGAGGGTAATCGTATCTTACTCTACCAGCACCACCTAAAGTTCTATTATTTAAGCCACCATCTACATTGATTTTAATTTTACTAAGAGGCATTTTACTTTGAATGCCGATAAATCCACCAGAGCCACTACCTCCTACACTATTATCACAAGCATTAGTAGCACCACCTGCACCAATTGCTTCAAAATTTACCCCAGATATAGATAGTGCATAAACTCTTATAGCGCCACCTCCAGCACCAGCTGCTGCACTACTACCATAAGGAATGCATTGAGGGTTACCTCCAGCGCCGCCAGAGCCACCTGCTACGGGCACAACCATTATATTCCCATAAGTATGGCCGCCATTGCCACCATTTGCTACTGAACTACTTCCTTCTGTTGCATAACCACCACTTCCACCCGGAGAGTTTTGCTTCCAGCCACTTCCACCACCAGCACCACCATCTGGCTCGCAATTTGCACCATCGCCGCACCCTTCGCCAGATCGACCAAAAGGATGACCAGTACCACCACCAGCAGCTTCATAAGCCGCTTGTTTGGGACCGGGCAAGCCATTTAAACTATAACCACCGTATGTATTATCTAATCTTGGACCAGATCCTTCGCTCGGAGGAGTAAATTCATCACTT
>JBDHXE010000159.1:0-5490 GCA_039810525.1 Chlorobiota bacterium
ATTACTTGTAGCTGGTACTGTTACTTTCAAAATGGCTTGGGTAGTTCGTAAGATATATGACCAGATGCCCGACCCCAAATGGGTTATATCTATGGGTGTATGCGCTTCTACTGGCGGTATGTTTCGTAGCTATTCTGTAGTACAAGGCATAGACCGATTCTTGCCTGTAGATGTTTACGTTGCTGGATGTCCACCCAGACCAGAAGCACTAATTACTGCTCTTATGACTATACAAGAAAAAATTAAAAAGACACACAAACCAGATCTATTCAATTTTGGCAAAGATGTATCTCCTACTCCTACTGGGGCTAAGTTTGAGTCCGAATTAACCTTTGATCCATTCAGGCAAAAAAAATTAAATAAATAAGCTTACTTTTTTGATTTATATTACTACTACAATCTTCCATATAATAATAAATATGGAAGATTGTGTTATTTATGCTACTCATACTTATAACTGCACTAATAATACCAGTAGAATAACCTACACATTTAGACTAAATATTAGCACAATTCGTTAAGTATATAGATTTCCGTTGGAGGTGCTGATATCAATATCGGCTGAGAGAGTCTCCCACTACCTGATCCAGATAATACTGGCGTAGGAAAATGGAAAATGAAAAGCAATCATTTCACTCTCCAATTATTTTACAACGAAAATCTTAAATTTTTATATAAATTTTTGAGGTTTTTCGATGAAACAATTTTTTTATACTGCAATTATACTAGTTATTGCATACACACATACTTTTTCGCAGAGCAAAGAGCTTAGCAACGATTCTATCAAAACATACAAAACACCAAGTATTACTGTTAGCACAGGCCGAGAAGCAATTTCAACACAAATCATAGACTATCCTATAATCACACATTCTGATATTAACAAATCTTACTACAATCAAGATTTGCCCCTAATTCTAAATCAACTACCAAGTGTCATTTCATATTCAGAAAGCGGCGGCGGCATAGGATATTCTAATTTATCTATTAGGGGGTTCGACCAAAGAAGAATAGCGGTAATGATAAATGGAGTGCCGCAGAATGATCCTGAAGATCAGAACTTCTATTGGATAAACCTTTCTGATTTAGCTACATCTTTGGAAAGTATAGAAGTGCAGCGTGGTGCTGGGATGTCTATATATGGACCTGCTGCTATCGCTGGAAGTATCAATCTTTCAACTCTCAATTATTTCAATACCAGAGGTATAAATTTATCTACTGGTATAGGGTTCCAAGAATACGGAGCAGATAGCTACAAACAGATATCAAGTAGATTCGGATTAGAATATAGCTCAGGGCTTATTGACAATAAATATGCTTTCTATTCCAAAATTAGCAGAATTAACTCTTTCGGTTATAGGGATAATTCTTGGGCATACCTTACCAATTACTTCTTCTCGGCCGCTCGTATAGATGACAAACTTATATCACAAATAAATATATATGGAGGTATGCAAGATGATGCTTTGTCTTACAATGGGCTACCTTACCAATATATCAAAGATTCAAACAACAGATTAAAAAACTATAGCTACTTCTCATATAGCAAAGACGGTAATACAGTAGATTATACTACTATTAGAAGGAATCAAGAAATCGAAAATTTTTCACAACCTATTATAGAACTACTAAATGATTGGCAAATTAACGACAATACTAATTTCAAATCGTCGCTTTTTTTCAAGGTAGGCGAAGGATTTTTCGATATTGATGGTACTGGGTGGACAGATAAATATTCTTTTAGGCTAACACCTCAAAACGGGTTTATTGATGCCAAAGACCCACAAAATCCTATTATTAGATCATTCGTTGGCAACAAAACTTTTGGGTGGATACCTAAAATTGAAATGAAAGACAACTTGGGAGACCTATTATTAGGTGCAGAAATAAGAATACATAACTCTATACATTGGGGCAAAATAGAATATGCCGAAGATCTACCAGCCAACTACAATCCAGATTATCAATTCTATACATACCAAGGGCACCGCCAAATATTCTCAATATTTGCTTCTCAAAAAATTGATATAAATAACCAATTCAAAATTGGGCTAGACCTGCAATTAGTATATCACAACTATAATATAGACGATGAAAAATCAGGGCTCAATTACACAACCTATCAATCAACTTCTGGAATAGTAGGCAATGGGGGAGATCTCTTCAATATCAATTACATCTTTGCTAATCCAAGATTGAGTGCCACTTATTCATTAGATAACTACCACAAACTATACTTATCTGCTGCATACACATCGCGCGAACCTAGAATGAAGAACTTCTACGCCGCTTCCGATGCTTTCTCTGGTGCTACACCTCAATTTAAACAAGTTATTTTGGGCACAGATACTTTAATAGACTTTACTAATCCATTAGTTAAACCAGAGAAAATGTTAGACTTAGAATTAGGTTGGGATTACAAAAGCGAAAAACTAACAGCAAATATAAACCTTTACGCAATGGAATATTTCGATGAACTCGTAAAAAATGGTCAATTAGACCTATTCGGAGTACCAATAGATGGCAATGCACCACGCACATCTCACTATGGTATAGAAATAATGGCAAGCCATAATATTATGAGAAACAAATACGGCAAATTAGATATAGGGGCAAATACTACAATTAGCTCTAACAAAATAATAGAACTAGATTATATCACCAAAAAAGGCGATAAAATATCACTAAAAGGTAACAACATATCAGGATTTCCAGATTTATTAGCTAATATCAAATTAGAATATACCTTCAAAGACTTCAACATCAATATCTTTTACCGATATGTTGGACAAATGCCTACCGACAATTTTGGAAGCTTACTGCAAACAGACGATAGAATAAAAGCTAATCTCAAAAGCGAATACTATTACATTAATACATTAGATAGCTACTCTACTATCAATATCGATATAGCATATATTCTATACAACATATTATCCTTTCAAAAACTAAGATTTCATTTGCATATCAACAACGTAACTAATCAATTGTATGCCGCTTACGCTATTGGTAAAGAGTTCTTTCCAGCAGCAGAACGCAACTACTATTTTGGTATCGAAGTAGGATTATAAACTAATTCGCTAAATTTAAAAAGGATATTGGAGTATAAATTAGCTCCAATATCCTTCACTTATAATACCTTACGAAAACAAAATTCACAATAATAAGCAAGAAATCACTTACTTATCCTTAACCAATTCCAAATTCATACCACAAGTAGGGCACTTATCACCTTTCTTACCAGTAACTTCTGGATGCATTGGGCAAGCATATATTTCAGTATTTTCACCACCTGCCTTATTATCAGAATTGCTACAAGACGACAAATACAACACACTAAACAAAATACTTACTAAAAGTATCAATTTGAAAGATTTACTCATTATTTCACTCCTATAATAATTAATTAAACGATTAATTCTGCTCTATAACCTGCCCTATTAATAGTGTCTATTAACTGAGAATCAGTAATACCGCTCGCTTTTACGGTCAATACTTTATCCTTAACAGTAGTATCTACATTCCACTCTATGATCCCCTCTGTACTATCCAATATAGGCTTCACCTTAGATATACATCCACCACAATTAATATTAGTTTTAAATTTAATCTCAATATTTTCCATTGCTAATCTCTAATATATTTAATAAAAATAACATAATTTATTAAAGTATCTTAATCAAAATTATTTTACAAATAAGATTGCATAATTATAGTTATATTTTACATTATTTTGAATTAATATAATTTCTAAGAGCTATACCAGTATATGTATCTAATTTAGCAATATCTTCGGGAGTACCTCTACCGACTATTCTTCCTCCGCCTTCGCCGCCCTCAGGTCCTAAATCTATTATATAGTCAGCTTCACTTATTACAGCAAGATTGTGCTCTATGATAATAAGAGAATGGCCTTTATCAGCCAATTTATTAAAACTCACAATCAATTTAGAGATATCATCAAGATGCAACCCAGTGGTAGGTTCATCAAATATAAACAAAGTCTCTTCATTATCATTAATATCCAAATGCCCAGCTAACTTTACTCTTTGCGATTCACCACCAGACAGCATAGAAGAAGGTTGCCCCAACTTCAAATATCCTAATCCCACTTGCGACAAAGTAGATAGCTTAGATACAATTTTTGGCTGATCTACAAAAAAGTCTAACGCCTCATCTACCGTCATATCCAATACATCTACTATCGACTTCTTGTGATATAGCAAATTATTTACCTCTTTCTTATACCTACTACCTTTGCAAGTCTCACATAGCAAAGATACATCGGGCAAAAACTGCATATCAATTGTCTGAACACCCTCACCCTCGCAAGTTTCGCACCTACCACCTGCTACATTAAAAGAAAAATACCCTGCTTTTACACCAAGTTGGCGAGCTGCCTGAGTAGAAGCAAACAGCTCCCTTATCAAGTCGAACGCTTTAGTATATGTAGCTGGAGTAGAGCGAGACGAAGCTCCTATTTTAGATTGATCTACTATTTCTATATGCTGAAATCCAAGATAACCCTCAATAGACTCATGGCGGCCCACAAACCCTTGGAATCCACCCTTGAGCCTCTTTAAGCCAGCATACAATATATCATTAACCAAAGTACTTTTTCCAGAACCAGATACTCCAGTTACTACTACTATTGCACCCAAAGGTATATCTACTCTATCTATTTTAAGATTATTTTCCTTAGGCTTAATAATCGACAAATACTTACCTTCCCTTGCTCTTCTATTCTTAGCCACAGACACCTTTTCTAATACATTCAAGTATTTGGCAGTAATAGAATTCTTGCTCTTTAGCAACTCAGCATAAGTACCTGCAAAAACAATCTCTCCACCCAGACTTCCAGCTTTAGGGCCTATATCTACTATATAATCAGCCTTACAAATAATATCTGGATCATGCTCGACAACCACTACAGTGTTTCCTAAATTCCTCAATTTAAATAATATCTGCAACAATCTATTAGTATCGCGTGAATGTAACCCAATAGAAGGCTCATCTAACACATACAAAGTTCCAACTAAGGACGAGCCTAAAGCAGTAGACAAATTGATACGTTGGGATTCGCCACCCGACAAAGTATGAGACAAACGTGATAAACTCAAATACTCAAGTCCAATCTCTACCAATAGCCCCAAACGCCACACTATCTCTTTCAGCAATTGTTCTGCTATATCTAAATCATACTTATTCAAAACTATATTTTTAAAAAAATCATATAGTTTACCAAGAGGCATCTCTATTAATTCAGGAATATTTTTGCCTGCTACAAATACTTGGCGAGCTGAAGTACGCAAACGAGAGCCATTACAATTACGACATTTAGTATAAGCTCTATAACGGCTCAAAATTACCCTATAGTTCACTTTATAACTCTTTTCTTCTACCATATCAAAATATCCATTGATACCCAGAAAGCCTGTTTTGGGATCGCCATCCCATATCATCTTGACCTGCGAATCGCTAAGCTCATAA
>JBDHXE010000160.1:0-5484 GCA_039810525.1 Chlorobiota bacterium
AATTCAGTATAAATCTTAATACATATTCCTTATTATTTGATGATAGTATCTTGACGTAATACACTCCAACTAATAGATTATTGGTGGGAATAGTGATATCAGACAAGTTAGTATTATTATAATTGTTTGCGATATATACATTGCCATTAATATCATATATAGAAATTTTATTAACAGTTATATTTTCAGAATTAGGTGTAAATTTAATTAGCTCATTGGAAGGATTAGGAAATATCTTTATCTCTCTATTATTGAATAAATTATCTGTAACATCAGTAGCATCTATTTTCTTTATTTTCATTTCTACTTTGTTAATTGGATTATCATTTCCATCGCGTGGAGTATTTACAATCTTATCTACTGTTTCCATTCCATTTACTACTTGACCATATATTGAATATTGATTATCAAGCCAAGGGCAAGGAACTACGCAAATAAAAAACTGTGAAGTAGCACTATTTGGATCATTTGCTCGTGCTGCAGAAAGTGTACCTCTTAGATGTTTTAATGAACTAAATTCTGCGGGAACTGTAGTTTGTGAAGGATCGCCATAGTCCCAAGTATTTTTTGGTTTATCTTTAGAATTTGGGTCGCCGCCTTGTATCATAAAATTAGGTATAACTCTATGAAAAGCAGTGCCATCATAAAACTCAATAGCAACCAAGCTATCTAAATTATGACAATGTTTTGGTGCTATATCAGGAAAGGTTTCTATTTCAATATCACCAAGTATTGTTCCATCTTGAGTTACTGATATTAAATAGTGTGGTTTTGGCTCATCATTTATTTGATTAATATCTTTTGATAGTAAAAATTGATACGTAGTTAATGAAATCAGAATAAATAGTAATATAATTTTCATTATACTTCTCCAAAATAACAATTTAATAATTTATATAAAAATAGAATATTTAGATTAATTTACAAAATTTTAGTTGATTTTATTTTAAAATAATTTTTTTATAAATTATAGATTTTATATTAATTTTTGATTATTTTAGCAATATCGTAATTTATATTAATTAATTAAGGGAACTAATCAATGCAAAAGTATATAGTAGTTTTATTTGCTGCTTTCTTATTCCTTATCTCTTGTAATAATTCTACCTCTCCTGAAGTAGTAGTATATCCAGATGAATTAAAAACTGCACAATCAGCAGTATTGGGTGAATTAAGTAAGCTTACTACCGAAATGAATAATTATACTGATTCTTTAATATCATTGGATATATCAGCTAATGAAAGCAATATAAGAGCAAGGCTTTCTAATTTTGTTGATGATTATGATTACGTAGTAGAAGCTTTAATTATGAGCGACAAAGGAGTTATCAATTGGATAGAACCAGCAAAATTTAAAGATAGTGAGGGTTCGGATGTAAGCACACAAGAACAGATTGTAAGGTTATTGAGAGATAAGAAGCCAGTAACTAGTCAAATATTTAAAGTGGTGGAAGGTTATAATGCAATTGTGTATTTAATTCCAGTAATAGTTGATGGTAATATTAAGGTAAATTTGGCTGTAATAATAGATCCTGCTAAATTGTTCAAACCTATTTTAGAGGGTATAGCTCTTAATAAAGATTTTACTTTTTTTGTTTTAGAAAATTCAGGTATAGTATTGTATGATCCAGATGAATTTGAGATAGGATTAAATACAATCACTGACCCATTTTATCAAGATTACCCAGAAGTAGTATCTGCTTGCACTAATATATCAAAAGGTGAAGAAGGTAAAGAATCTTATTCATTCTTTGATACAGGTATGAAAAAGATTATTAAGTGTGAAGTTTGGTGGAAAACTTTAAGATTCGTAGATTCGGATTGGAAAATTGTTTATAAGAAGGAAGAAACCACAAAATAATCGTATGTAGTTACAGTAAGTATCGATAATTAGTTTTGAATATTAATAATAAGCAATAATTTTAATGCTCAGATGGGGCTGTCTCATAAGTCAGCAGCAATGATTTAATTTTTAATTCTCCAGATGTCCTACAGTTTTGATGTTGTAGGACATCTGTGTAAAAACATCAATAATTATTTTAAACGACCTATCAATCAACCTCTCATTATTTTATCTCATTATTAATAATTGTTCTGATAATCGATACCAAGGGCTTATCAATAATACGTTGTAAGTGCCATTGATGAGTTGCTCCGATGATAAATGATAGCTTTGTTGTTCGTAATTTCTGTTTGATTTGTCGTATGTTTGCTTGTAAATTACATTGCCTAATATATCAATTATTAATAATTGAAAATGACCTTCTTCTTGACTGCTGATACTTATATCTATATCTTGAAAACTTGGATTTGGACTAATTGTTAACTTAGTTGGGGAAAATATTAGTATCTCGCTTAATGTATTTACGCAACCAGTTACTGAAAGATTACCATCCTCAATGATATATTGGTAATTAGGTTTTGATATATTTACTTCTGTGAGGCTGATTGGTACTATATCTGCTCCACCTATCAATGATTGACCATATAATGTATTTATTACCGTAGTATTGTGATAAAAACTGCCGATTGCTCGTATTTTTATTACTCGGTTATCTCCAACAATATCATTGCTGATTATAGTGCCTGTTGATATACTATCTATTTTTATATAATCTTTATCTATGCTTACGGTCAATTCATATTCTTCGGTTAGTTGATTTGGTTGCAAGCAAATTAGAGAAGCACTTATTGGGATTTTTATTCTATCGCCTGAATTACTTGATATTTTTGGTAATTCAAATTTTATTGTTTGATGTGCAGCACCTTTTAATGGTATTCGCTTTTCATAATAGCAAGGTGTTGTTGATATTAATACTAGTTCTGACGGAGTAATACTGCTTAGTTGTGGACTAAAGCTAACTGTTATTTCTATCGTTTCACCTTCGCTGATTATTGATTTATATGATTGTAATTTATAATTTGGATCATCAATTGTTAATGATGATATTGTAAATGATGAAGATCCTTTCATTGTTAATTGTAGTGTCTTTGTAACACTTTCTCCAATACATAATTCACCAAAATCTAATTCTTCTTGACTATATGTTAATTCAGGTGAATAACTGCTTATCTTTATTTGGGCGGTATCTCTACAGCCGAACTCATTTTCGACTATTAATTGATATAGACCACCTATTTTTACTGTTATACTCTTGCTTGTATCTCCTGTGGACCAATAATAGTGTTTATAATTATCTTTTGTATAAATTGCTGTGCTATCTCCAAAACATAGGCTTTGATTATCTGCCAATAATTCCAATGTTAATGGAGGATGTATAATAACTTCTATTGATGATGTATCGCTACATTGTCCATCATTGCTAACGATTAAAGTATAAACTCCTGATTTTTTTACTTCAATTGATGGAGTTGTTTGACCTGTATTCCATAAATAAGTAAAAGATGTATTGTAGTTATCTGCTGTCAGGGTGATTGTATTTCCACTACAGACTTCTAAATTATCTGCAATTATTTTGGAGATTGGTTGAGCTATAAATTCCACTGATAAATATGCAGTATCTGAACAAAAATCTGAATTTGTACTAATTAAATATAGCTGAGCATTTTCTGTTATAGTGCGTGTATATCCGATTACACCATCTGACCATATATAATCGTTGTTTTCATCTATATTTATTGGTTGAATTGTTAAACTATCGCCTTGGCATAATTTATAATATGAACTTGAAAATTCAACAGTTGGGCTATTATATTGACTTACGGTCAAGGTATCGCTACCAATACAACCAAAACTATTGCGTAAATTTAATATATAAGTACCACCACTTACTATATTTATTGTTGGTGTTGTCTGTCCCGTTGACCATTCATAAATCAAATCACTATCATTAATATCAGCTCCGAGTGTCAGAGTATCGCCTAAGCATATCCTATCAGAGCCTACTATATTGAATAACAAATCACTATTATAAATAACCTCGACTGTATCGCTTGCACTACAAGAATTACCATTAGTAACGGTTAAAATGTAAGTACCAGCTTGATTTACTGTTATACTTGGTGACGTTTGCCCTGTTGACCAATAGTATGTATAGCCTCCCATTTCTTCTTCACTATAAAGTGTGGTAGTACTATTTTTGCATAAGCTAAGACGACCAGATATTTTTGCTTTTGGCTTCTCATTTAATATAACTGTAATAGTATCGTAACGAATTGTACTATTAATATCTACTCTTACTATATAAGTGCCTTCATTAGAATAACTTGCATTATCGAACTTAATAGTTTTGCCAGTTAATTGGCTACCGTCAGGTAAAGTCCATTGATATGAATTGCCTGTAAGGTCGGGTGTGGATTGCGCAGTCAATATCAATGTATCATCTATACAAGCACTAACAATATCAATTTTAACATCAAAATCAAATATTCCTCGCACACGTTCAGGTAGATTTCTTGGCCAAGCCTTATCAGTAAAATTAGTTCCTTGTGTTTGGAAATCACAAGAATCACCCGTCAAATTAGGTTTATTAATTACATATAGTGGTGATTCTACATCAGTATCATTGAAATACTGATTATAATACCGTGTTAAATAGATTTTACCATTTGGTGCTAAACGAATTTGTGGTAGGTGTCCGCCATGAATTTGTGGTAGGTGTCCGCCATATTCATTTTCAAGAGATGCAACTAATATTTGAGAGCTTTCAACAGACTCTTTATCTAATTTTGTTAAATCATATTGATAAATACGATATGGACCGTTGGTAGTTGTAATATAAAATTTATTACCGTCTGGCGAAAATTCAGTAGCTATACTAAATGAGCCATAAAAAAAATTATCAGAAGTATCTTTAACATTTATAAAAAAAAGAGATTTTAAACTACCTTTTTCCTTATCAAAACGATAAAAACATATATAATAATTACTCATAAGAATATTCTGTATATGATGATAATTTATTTTTACCTGAGCTATTAAGTCTCCTTTCATATTAGATCTTAAAAAAAACTTACTTATATCTGATGGACCATAAACATTTGCAACGTTACTCTTAATTGAGTTTGAAATATCAATACCATTTTTAGTTAATAAAAATGTTTCAAATTGCTGTTGAGTTAAATTTGAATCAAAGGGTAAGGTGACAACCCAAATATCTCTGCCATTACTATGTTGTATTAGTGCTTGATTTTCATTACTTCTATGTCCCGGTTGGCTCAGTCTTTGATTTATTTTAATAAAATTTGCTTCATTTTTTTTTTATCTAATTCTACTATAGAATAACAATAAGAAGTAAAAATATAATAATTGTTAGGATTATCAGGATGCTTAGCTATAATGGCTGATTGAAGTGCTACATAAGATCCATTCATCTGTACTATTCTTTTGGTGCCATCCTCATCAATATAACTTATTTTATTTGGGGTTGATTTCAAATAGTTATAAGCATATACACCATCAGCGGAAAATAGAAATCTGCCATTTGAATCAGATATTGATGAAGAACTATATGCTGTTGTTTC
>JBDHXE010000161.1:0-5473 GCA_039810525.1 Chlorobiota bacterium
TCTATAGATGAGTTAGCAAATTCTATGAATACAGAGTCTTGAATTGGCGGTTGAGTTAGGTTGTATTGTGGAAATTGGCTGATGGTATAATCTAATGGTATGGCAGTGGCATCGGGGTCGATAGAAGATTGATTGCTAATTTGTTGTGTGTCGATAACTTTGTAGTAAAACATTTCGTCGGTAGCGATATTGGGTTGGCTTGTAATTACATCGTTGGAATATAGTATCTTAGCTTTTAGTGAATCGAGTTTATCGCTGGTCGAAATACCGAGAGAAGATAGATCGAAGAACGATGATGCTACAAAATTGCTATCTAATTTTATTATAGGGTAGTTACGAACTATCCATTGTAATGGTGCTGACGGTGATTGATGGGCTACTATATTCATATATTTTACTCCATTGTAGCTTGATTCTACTACTTCGCTTCCTGATAATAATCGCCCAAAAAATTTTAATCCGTCCCAAGTTCGCTGGATTACACCTTTTTCTTTGAATGTAACGGTAGAATCGTAGCTCTCAGAAACAACAGAAAATATTGAAGTGTACCATATAGTATCGCCATTGATATATATATCGGATTTTAATACTGGTGTATTGTTGACTATTGTGTCCCAAGTATTTTGGACTTCACGAGTACCTCCAGCCTTATTTTGGTATTTGTCGTCTTTGTACCAAAAGTATTTATTGCCAGCGGCTTCTCCTACTCCAGAAGCAGTAACTACGTGTCTTCCTAAAATATAGTCATTACCGCCATATAATTTATGGTATTCTAAGAATACTTCTACGTCTTCTTCATCTTTCATTTCATTTTTAAGAAATTCCCATTTTGGTGAAGAACCGTCTCCTTTGTTAATGGCATCGTTTTCGATTTTTCCGGGTGAATTTACATCGCTATTAAGGTTTTTGACTTGGAATTTTACTCTAATAGGTAATTTGTATTTATTGATATATTCGAGTTTGCCTTCGATAAATTCTCTTATAAATACACCATCGTTATCTGGTCTTCTCATAAGTTTGCTAAGTTCTCTAAGTTTTTCTCTGTGGTTGAGCCCCGATTTGATTTTAGGGAAGTTGTTTTCTAACCATTGCATACTATTAGCTGCGGCAGCGGGTCCACAGGCGTTTTTGTCACCAGCATATCCATTTATAGTAGGGAAGTGCATACTAGAGTCAAGGTCAATATTAGGTATATTGCATCCTCTGAAAATTGTATCGGAAATAGGTGCTTTGGTTTGTGGTTTGGGGGCAGTATTAATGGGTTGGCTAGTTGTGATAGAATCGGTGATTTTGGCACCGTTAGAAATATCTATGGTGTCAATTTTAATCTGTTGATACTGCCACTCTGATATATTGATGGGTTTGTCTATAACTGTATCGGTGATGAATGATTTGTAGTATATTCTGCCCATATTGGTAAACGTAGAGTCGTCACTGGAATATGTGATTGGTATATTGAATATATTGGTGTCGTTCATTTGTGGTAGTATATAGTTTTTGATAGCCCAATTGATTTTAGCAGGAGCAGTAGTATCGAATGATAGGTATGTATTAAAGATTTTCCAATCGGGGTATGGCGGATAGGTGATGATAATACTTCCATAGCCGTATTTGGGCATACCTAATGGGTTAATGTATTTGTTGAGATTGAAAGTTAAACTATAGTCTGGTTCTGTATTCCCACCTATTACGCTGAAAGGATATCTAAGGGTGTCATTGCTTCTATTTATTTCATCTTTAAAATCGACAATAACAGATAGGTTGTATTTGCCTTGATTAAATATTTTAATTTTATGGTCGATTGTAAATTGTTGGGTGGTATAAGGTTCGATAGGTAACCCGACAGTATCTAATCCGAAAATTGTATTTCCATTAGTATCACGTATATTAGCTTTGAGTTTGTATTCGAATGCTGGCATCACATTTTGATTTTTTATTTCAAAGCGTATATAAAATTCTTCACCTATTTGTAAAATTTTGTTTGGTGAATAAATCTTTGTGATAAGTAGATCGGTAGCAAATAGTTGGATATTAAATATAAAGGCAAGAGCCATAATTCCCGTAAAACTGCGATAAGCAAAAGAAAATACCCTCGAAATGCTGACTGAGAAATGATTAGAGAAGTTCATAATACCTCCAATTATATAGTAGAAAGGAACGCACGACAAAAATATAAAATAATTATAATAATGACAAATAAAAAAATCAAAAATTACTAAATATGAAATAATAGAATAGAAAATGCAAATAAAATATTAATGTAGAATAATAAAAAAGATAGCTAATACTAAGGTGAAATAAAGGAGAACTTATATAAAAAAAATAAAAAAAGGGTGGAATAAAAATCAAAAAAGCAACAAAATATGTTATTGTAAGTCGTTAATAATTAATAAGGATAAGGTATAATTGGGAGTAATCAAAAAAAAAGATGAATAATTATACAATAAAATAAATTTATTTATTGTATAATTTGCTAAAAATTGATATTTTTGGAGAATTGGCATTAAATTATGGCGGGAATAGTTTAATAGCAGTATAGTATTTTGTCAAAATTGAATTTATGTTTATATTCCGCGTTGTAAGAATGAGAAAATTATTATTTATAATTAATTAAAGGTAAATCGTGAATAAAACACTTCTTGATTATGCGCTGAGGGTAAAACTTCCGATTACTGTATTTGTAATATTAGCAGCTTTTGCTATTACATATTTTGTGGCAAAGCCCGAACGCGATGGCGTAGGTTATGCACCTAAGCAACCAATAGCATTTTCGCACAAGTTGCATGCGGGTGATATGGCAATTGATTGTCAGTATTGCCATACTAGTGTTACAAAGACCAGACACGCGAGTATTCCTTCTGCCAACACCTGTATGAACTGCCATAGTGTAGTAAGGACAGATAAGCCAGAGATAATTAAGCTCACCGAATACTACAAGAGCAACCAACCAATACCTTGGAAACGTGTACACAGAGTACCTGAATATGCATATTTTAATCATAGTGTGCATGTAAATAAGGGTATAGATTGTGAAAATTGCCATGGTAATGTACGCCAGATGGAAGTTATCCAGCAATCACATTCGTTTACAATGGGCGCTTGCTTAGATTGCCACCGCAATCCGCATGAAAGAATGCCAAAAATGAAGGGTGTAATTAACAAAGGTCCAACCCATTGTAATGCTTGTCATCGTTAGAAGGAGGAAAAAAGAGTGAAAAATAACAACAATATAAAAAGTATAACTGATAATAGAAGGAAATTTTTCAAAATAGCTGGTGTATCGAGCGGTAGTCTGCTATTATGGAATATGTTGCCTAAATCTATATTTGCTAAAACAGAAACTTTAGGAAAGGATAATAAGATCAATATAACTATTCATCCTAACGCCATTAGCAGAAAGGAGAGAAAATAATATGGATAATAAGTCTTTGTGGAAGAGCTTGAAGCAATATACAAGTGGCGAAGTTCGTTCGGAAGTAAAGAAGAATGAATTTAAAAATGGTGTAACTAATGATTTTGATATCAAGTCGCTACCAGATAAATCTAGAAGGAATTTTATAGCTGCAATGGGTGCAACTTCGGCATTATTAACTACTGCTTGTTCTGATTATTTTGATAAGGGTCAAATAGTAACGTATAATAAGAAGCCTGATAGTGTAACTTATGGTAGGGCTAATTATTATGCTTCGTCGATGAATGATGGTACTTCGGTATTGGTAAAGACGAGGGAAGGCAGACCTATTAAGATAGATGGTAATCCTGAGCATCCAGTGTATCAAGGTAAGATAGGTGCAGCTGCTCAAGCTTCTATCTTGGATCTATACGATCCGGGGCGACGTAGATTTTCAACTAAGAATTCTGATAGTAAATTAGTATTATTTAGAAATGAGCTGAAATATACTGAATGGGATAAGTTGGACAAGGAGATACAGGATATTCTAAAATCTGCTAATAGCTCTGGTAAAGAAATAGCGTTGGTAACAGGTAAGGTGATATCGCCTACTCAAAAGAAATTGTTCGATGAGTTTGCTGCTAAATATCCTAAGTTTAAGGTATATTCTTTGGAATTGTATAATGATTCCGAAAAAAGAAGAGCTTATAAGGCTTGTTTTGGTGTGGATGGATTACCTGCTCTTAAATATGATAAAGCAGATGTAGTTGTAGCTTTAGAATGCGATTTCTTGGGTACAGATGGTAATGCGGCTGAGCAGATACGTCAGTTTACGTCAAGACGTAATGTAGATGATCATAAGAATTATAATAGATTATATTCGGTGGAAGCGGATTATAGCTTGACTGGCGCTAATTCTGATTATAGATTGAAATTGAGCCCTACTAAGCAGGTGGAGTTTATTTTGTCTTTGTTGGGTACTATGGTAAATAGTCATGGATTTGTAATCCCTACGGGTGTAGCAAATTATGTTAATTTAAGTAATTATAATCTAGATAGTTTTGCTGAAAAGAATGGTTGGAAGAAAGAAGTAGTAGATGAATTAGTAAATGATATAGCTTCTAAGAAGAATAAGGTGTTGTTTACTGCTGGTAGTAGTCTGCCTTATGAAGTGCACATAGCTACAAATTTGATTAATGCTGTGTTGGCAAATTGGGAGCTTATGGATTTTGAGAATGCTGATGTAATGCAAATGAATTATACTACTATTGATGAATGGAAGAGTCTGGTATCTAATATGAATGCTGGTCAAGTAGAAGTATTGATCCATTTTGATACTAATCCTGTTTATCATTTGGCAGAAGATCTGAAGTATAAAGAAGCAGCGATGAAAGTCCCTAATCTGATATCGATGTTGGAGATGCCAAACGAATCAGTATTAAATTCTAAGTTTATTTTAGCTATTAATAATCAGTTTGAATCCTGGGGCGATTTTAAAGTAAGAAGTGGAGTTCTTAATTTGCAGCAACCTATCATAGCTCCTATTCATGATACTCGCCAGAAGGAAGCTATTTTGCTAAATTGGTTGCAAGATGATGTAACTGCATATTCTCATGATATATATCATAAATATTTACAAGATAATATTAGAACTAATCTATTCCCTAATATTAATCAAGGTTATGATTTTAATTCTTATTGGTTTTCTGCTCTTGAAGATGGCTTGATAACTTATAGTGAAACATTAGTATCTAATACTATGTTTAATTCAGAAGTGTTTAATGGTTTGAAATTAAATGATAGTGATGATGGTATTACTGTGTATTTGAAGCCTGCGTTTTATTTAAGAGATGGAAAAAATGCTAATAATGGCTGGTTGCAAGAAATACCAAATCCTATTACTAAGGTAACTTGGGATAATTATGCAGCTTTGTCGCCAGCAACAGCCAAAAAGTATGATTTGAGGTTTGCTGAGGATAATGAAGATAAAGTAACTGATATGATAGAGGTTAATGTAAATGGCAGGAAGGTGATTTTGCCTATATTAATTCAGCCGGGTGTATTGGATAACTTCATTGCTAT
>JBDHXE010000162.1:0-5450 GCA_039810525.1 Chlorobiota bacterium
ACATTGATCACGGCAAATCTACTTTGGCTGATAGATTGCTCGAATTTACAGGTAGAGTATCTGCTCGTGAAATGGTAATGAATCAAATGCTCGACAATAATCCATTAGAACAAGAACGCGGCATTACTATCAAACTACACGCAATACAAATGGAATACAAAGCCAAAGATGGGCACACCTATATACTTAACCTAATAGATACACCCGGCCATGTAGATTTTACTTACGAAGTATCTCGCTCCCTTGCCGCTTGCGAAGGTGCCTTGCTCGTAGTAGATGCTACTCAAGGTATAGAAGCTCAGACTATAAGCAACCTATATCTTGCATTGGGTAATGACCTCGAAATTATACCAGTTCTTAACAAAATTGATTTGCCAAGTGCACAAACTACTATGGATGATGTCAAACATCAAATAGTAGACCTTATAGGGTGCGATGAAGACGAAATGATACCCGCCTCAGCAAAAGTAGGCTTAGGTATCGAAGAAATATTAGAAGCTATAGTTAAAAGAGTAAAGCCACCTAAAGGCGACAAAGAAGCACCTCTTAAAGCACTAATCTACGATTCCATCTTCGATGCGTATAGAGGAGTAATCGTTAATATTAGAATATTTGATGGCACTCTAAAAGAAGGCGACAAAATCTTATTTATGCAGACTCAAAAAGTATACGAAGTAGAAGAAGTTGGCATTATGCACCTCAATAGACATCGTACCAAAGAGCTAACAGCTGGCAATGTAGGTTACTTTACAGCTTCTATACGCGACCTTCACGATTCGAAAGTGGGCGACACTATTACCCACGACAAACGTAGATGCGACAAAGCTATCGAAGGTTTTCAGCACGTTAAGCCAATGGTATTCTCTGGTATATACCCTGCTGATTCCAATGACTTTGAAGACTTAAGAGAATCACTATCCAAATTAGTACTCAACGACTCCGCTATTACATTCGAGCCCGAATCATCATCAGCACTCGGATTTGGTTTCAGATGCGGATTCTTAGGCTTGCTCCATATGGAAATAGTACAAGAAAGATTAGAAAGAGAATTTAATCAAAATATTGTTACCACAGTACCCAACGTTCGTTATAAAGTATTAAAGACTAATGGCGATGAATTATTTATTGATAATCCGTCTGAATTACCCAAATTAGTAGAAATCTCAGACTTAGAAGAGCCATTTATAAAAGCACAAATATTGACACCAAATGAATTCGTAGGCTCAATTATGAAATTATGCCTCGATAGAAGAGGAATATTAAAAAATCAAACTTATTTATCACAAACAAGAGTAGATATACAATTTGATTTACCATTAGCCGAAGTAGTATTCGATTTTTACGATAAGTTAAAGTCAATTACACGCGGATATGCCTCATTAGACTACGAATTTGATAATTATAGATCAGGAGATTTAGTCAAACTCGATATACTACTCAATGGCGAGCCCGTAGATGCACTCTCGTCAATAGTACACAGAAGTAAATCTTACGACTGGGGCAAAAAATTATGCGACAAACTAAAAGATTTGATACCTCGCCAAATGTTTGAAGTAGTTATTCAAGCCGCTATTGGTGCCAAAATTATTGCCCGTTCATCTGTAAAAGCATTAAGAAAAAATGTAACTGCCAAATGCTATGGCGGTGATATATCTCGTAAAAGAAAACTTCTTGAAAAACAGAAAGAAGGTAAAAAACGTATGAAACAAGTAGGTAGCATAGAAATACCACAAGAAGCATTTCTGGCCGTCCTTAGTTTAGATAATTAAAGATAAGAAGGAAAAAATAATATGGATTTCAAACAATATTTTAACGATAAAATAAATCCTTTTACTAAGAAAAAGAAAATTAAGAAAAAACCCGAGACTTTTGCCGAAGGTGTAATGTCGTGGGTCAAAACTGTACTTGGAGCCATAATAGTAGTTATGATTATTAATGGTGCAGCAATAGCATCATTTGTAGTGCCTACAGGATCTATGGAGAATACAGTTATGACTGGGGATTTCCTCTTCGTAAACAAATTCATATATGGACCTACTACACCACAACTAATACCTTTCCTGAATATTCCATTACCATTCTTCAAATTCCCCGGATTCAAAGATCCCGAAGTAGGAGATGTGATTGTATTTATTTACCCCGGTGATAGAGACCAAGTCAAATCAGACGAATTTGTATACTATTTGAAAAGATGTATCGCTACTGCTGGCGACGAATTAGAAATAAAAAACAAAAAAGTATTTATAAATGGTAAAGAATTTGGACTACCTAAGTACGGCAAATATGAAATGGGTATTCCATTATACCCCGGCGACGAATTTAGAACATTCCCTCCGGGCAAAGGCTTTACTCGCGACAACTATGGCCCAATTAGAATTCCCAAAAAAGGAGATATTATAAAATTAAATAGTCAAAACTTCAAAGAGTGGGAAACTTTTATTCTCAGAGAAGGCCATCGTATTATGGCTACAAGCAACGAAATTTTGATAGACGACAAACCTACTACATCTTATACCGTAGAGCGTAATTATTGCTTTGGTATGGGTGATAATAGAGATAATAGCTTAGATAGTCGCTATTGGGGCTTTATTCCTTACGACAATGTAGTTGGCACTCCTATGGTAGTATATTGGTCTTGGGACCCCAATATACCATTAACAAAATTGGCTGATAAGTTTGCAACATTAAAATTATCTCGTATTGGCAATATTATTCATTAATGAAAATATCAGATTTTTTAGACAAAAACACTGAAATCAAATTATTCACAAGAAAAACATTATTCTCATTCTTGCTAATAATTGTTTTCTTTGTTTTAGTTCTAAAAACTTTTATACTCGATTTTTTTCTGGTAAGCTCTACTTCTATGGCTCCTACATTATACAAAAAAGATGTTATCTTAGTATCAAGATTAGCATATTTTATAGGATTTGCCGATAGAATTCAACTAATTAATATTAATATTTCACCCGAATATAGATGGTATTACAAATCACCGCAGAAAAACGATGTAATATTCTTTAGCAACCATTTCCAATCACTATCCAACTACTCACACAACTATCTCATTAAGCGAGTTAGATTAATACCCGGCGATACAGTATATTATAGTGAACTTAGCAACGGACAAACCAACTACTCAATTACTCAACCAGACAATTATAACCAAGATTATTCATTTGCCATTATACCTTCCAAAAATCAAACCATCAATTTAGACACAAGCAATTTAAAATTTTACAAACACATTATAGAAAACGAAGGTGGCAAAGTTACATCTGCATTCGGAGATATCTATATAGACAATCAAAAAGCCGTCAAATACCAATTCAAAGATAATCACTACTTTGTAGAAGGCGACAATATAGATAATAGCTTCGATTCGCGAATCTATGGATTAGTACCCGAGCAAATGATATTAGGCAAAGCTCTAATCATTTTTTGGTCTGGAGCTTCACAAAAAACAAATGTTTTGGATAGATTTTTGAAATGGATAGAATAGACAATTAAAAAGATATATTCTATAATTCACCTTATTTATTCTAAAAATACCACCCTAATGAATATTTTTTTATAAATTTGTAAAATAACAAACTATAATTTCAGTTAATAACTATTGCTTTCTATAAAAAATAAAATAGAACAAGAATGTTATTAAAACAATTGAAAAATATCACTTAAATTAACCATACTACTTAATATGACAAAAATACTTAGCGATATATTAACCAATACAAATTATATTGACTACATTGGATTGCTCAATCAAAACGTTAGCTCTATCAGCTACGACTCTCGCAAATCTACTACCAATTCTTGCTTCGTTGCTATTGCAGGCAATAATTTCGATGGTCATCAATTTATAAATCAAGCCATCATCAATGGAGCTACTACTATTATTTGTCAAAAATATCCCGAGAAAGACCTTATTACAAGCAATATTACATTTATTCTAGTTGAAGATACACGTAGAGCATTGGCTACTATTTCACACTCATTTTTCGATTCTCCAACTAAAAAACTAAAAGTAATTGGTATTACAGGCACCAATGGCAAAACTACGACCACATATATAATCAAATCTATTATAGAATCCTCAGGTCAAAAAGTTGGTATAATTGGTACTACTGGAATATATTTCGAAAATCAAAAAATTGAAACTAAGCTCACCACCCCCGAATCAAGTGATCTAGCACAAATATTCTATAATATGCTTCAATATGGAATAGAATACGTAGTAATGGAAGTCTCGTCCGTTGCCATTATAATGAACCGTGTAGATTGTATTTCATTTGCCGCTGCTGCTTTCTCCAATCTAACTCAAGATCACCTCGATATACATATTAATATGGAAAATTACGCAAAAGCAAAAAAAATACTATTCGATAATCTAAGCCAAGACTCAATAGCAGTAGTCAATCACGACGACCAATATGCCGAATTTATGCTACAAGACTGCAAAGCTAATACAATTAGAAGAGTTGGGAGACTCCCCAATACAGACTATAAGATAATCAAAGAAACGAGCAACGACAAAGGAAATACCTTTCTATTATACGGTAAATATGGAATAATTGACGTAGTAAGCAAACTATCAGGCACTTTCAATGTAGATAATTGTGCATTAGCTGCTGTAATATGCCAATCGCTCAATATACCACTATCCGCTATCCAAAAAGGATTATCTATCACCGAAGGCGCACCCGGAAGAATGCAAAAAGTATTAATCAATAACAATGCAATTGCATATATTGATTATGCACATACACCTGATGCACTACAAAAATGCCTTCATACCATCAAAGAATTTGCTCACAACCTTAGCTCCAGAATTATATGCGTATTCGGTTGTGGTGGCGATAGAGACAGCTCCAAAAGACCATTGATGGGAGCTATTGCTAATCAATATGCTGATATTATTATACTTACTAACGACAACCCCAGAACCGAAAATCCAAAAAATATCATAAATGATATATTAAAAGGTATAGACAACCCTCATAAAGCATTAATAATAGAAGATAGGAAAATTGCCATACAGAAAGCAGTACAGTTATCATCATCACAAGATATTATACTAATAGCAGGTAAAGGACATGAGAACTACCAAATAATTGGAAAAGAAATTAGTCATTTCGATGACTACGAAGAAATATGTAAATACAAATAATTAAAAGCTTTATACGCAACTTAGATATACAGCTAGTACACTATACTAACTCCTATCTTCCTTACCCATATCAAACTTTGAAAAGAAGATAATATTTAAATTATCCGACAAACAACAAGAATTGCTCGACTTAATCAACAAATTTTTCTACGGTGTGCACAAATGCTGAAAACAAGAGGCTGTCTCATAAGTCAGAATTCTATGCTTTCTGTACTATTTCTTTATTAAGAAATAGTAATATATTGGAATAAATATTGAAAAGGAACATACAATATAAGTC
>JBDHXE010000163.1:0-5391 GCA_039810525.1 Chlorobiota bacterium
ATACGTTTGCCAATTATCCATATTATATCTGTTTTATTAGTCAATACTATCATACTAGCTTTTTCTGTGATTGGGATTTTTTCATTTATCAAAAAATCACTTACTTTCATTTCGCCTTTCATCCCGAGTGGTTGGAATGAATCGCCTGATGACCAGTTACGAATTTCCAAAAATGAATCTTTGATAGATATATCAAAATATTCAATATTGGAATTTTCATCAAATATTACAGCATTCCTATCTATTTCTGAGAATTCAAGTTTGTATCTACCAATGAAATACTTCCCCGGTATATTAATCATCAGTTTTATATTTTCTTCGTATTGTCTTTTAGTAAATATTAAATTATTCCTATCTCTTAATACGAAATAAAGTGAATTAATCTCACAAATAGCACCTGATTGGCTATTATGAAGACTTAATATTCTATTGATGGTTTGCATAGGTAATGGCTGCAATCTAAAATATTTAAGCCATAAATGTTGGATAATTTCACCCTGAATAAATTCTTCATTTGCCATAAGCATTGGTAATTTGATAATAAATTTTTCTTGAGAAGCATCTTCTACCACCAGCGGATAATTCTTTTTAACTATATCTCTTATCAAACGGTCAGCGCCACTCATAAGATGAGATGTCTGCCTAATTATATCGGTTATTGATGGATTAAATTCTTCTTCTAATCGCGGGATTAATGACAACCTAATTTTGTTGCGAGTATAATTTAATAAAGAATTAGTCTCATCTTCAAACCATTTAAGATGTCTAACCTTGGCATATTCTATTAAATCACGTTTCCTGAAATTTATCAAGGGTCGTATCATCATTACATTTTTTACTAAATTCCTTTTAGATGGGATGCCCGATAATCCAGTTAGCCCAGAGCCTCTAAACAAATTTAAGAAAAATGTTTCTACATTATCATCAGCTGTATGAGCAGTTGCCACAAAATTAGCATTCAAGGTGCGAGCCACCTTTTCAAAAAAATTATATCTCAATTGACGTGCTGCATACTCTATACTAAGCGAATTACGTTCTGCAAACTGCTTTACATTTCCTGAAGCATTAAAATACTGGACATTATAATCCTTAGATAATTGACCAACTAATTTCTCATCTCTCTCCGAAGATAAACCCCTTAATTTATGATTAAAATGTAGTACATATATAATAAATTTCATTTTCATAGATAGTACAGCGAGTGCGTCAAAAAGCACTGAGGAATCTACTCCACCACTCATAGCTACTAATAGTTTTTGACCTTTTTCTATCTGTACTTCTTTTCGTAAGAAATTTTCTAATTGGCTAAAGAAATTGAGTATAAATGGATTTTTCTCTTGTTCCTTAGTTAGCATTTTCTTAGGATTAATTGTAATAATAATTTCTGGCTCTACTTTTTTGATTGGAATCGGCTTCTCGATTTTCTTTTCTGTAGATTTATTTTTTGTTTGGGGTTTATTGTCTGGTAGTTTGGATTCGTTCTTTCTATCTTTATCATTTTTCTTAAATTCTTTATCATTATTATTTTTGCTTGTATTAGTAGATGGTAAAACATCTGCTTGCAATAATTGTTTATCAGCTTTTTGCTTAATAGCCATTTCGATTATATCTACCATACTTTGAGATTGGCTAATAGATATAGTGTTTGAGGTATTTTGGGCTAATATTGTATTATTAACTAAAACTGGAGTATCGATTTTAGGAGCATTAATAATATCAGTAGCTGTCATTATCATACTACGTTTGATATTTTGATATATATTAATAATTTTTACTTCTTCTTCGAAATCTACTAGAATTTGGTTGATTTTTTCGTAGTATGATGATATAGAGGAGTTTTTACTAACTACCTTGTTAGTGCTCTTTGATTTCTTACCTTTTTTGATATTTTTATTAGTTTTCTCGATTACAATATCAGATTTGTAAATATTCGAGCTATCATCTTCTATCTTTATATTGCTTGATAACATTAAGTTGTGATCAGATATAGCTTGTGAGCTATTAGTATTATTATCAATTTTTTTCTTTTTTGGCATAATTCTAAAATATTAACATATATAATTCTGCTAAAATAATATATTATAGCTAATTAATGGTATAATGAAAATTAATAATTATAAAATAGCAAATTACTACAATTATAAAATAGTAATTCAAAAATTAATAAAATTATGTTTAGAACAAATCAAATTATAAAAAAATAAAAATTTAGTGAGACTTTTTACTACTTTGATTGTCTATATACAAAGAGAGTAATCAATATTTAAAAATTATTTAATTTTATCGGATGATTGCATTATGACAATTAGGTATAAATTTTTATGGGTAATTGTAATACTTTTGGAGATTACAACTTATAATATGTATTCTCAGAAAGAATGTTTTAATTGGATATTTGGCAGAAATTGTTATATAACATTTAATACACCCCAAAATAATCCTAAAAATGTCGTTAAATCAAACATAGATACGTGGGAGGGTTGTGTATCAATGTCCGATAATAATGGTAATTTATTATTTTATAGTGATGGAGTAACTGTCCTCGACAAGAATCATAAAGTTATGCAAAATGGAGCTAATTTGAGAGGAAATTTTTCATCACTACAGTCTGGGATTTCATTTAAGGTGCCCAGTGAAATAGATAAATATTATTTGTTTACAATTGATGCTATTGAAAGTCAAAGATATGGCATAAATTATTCTATTATAAATATGCAAATGAATAATGGATTAGGTGCTGTAGAACAAAAAAATGTATTAGTGGATGGGAAATGTATAGAGAAAATAGTAGCAGTACCTCACAAAAATAAAATAGATATGTGGATATTATCTAATAGATATGAAGATAATGAATATGTTGCTTATTTAGTTAATAATAAAGGTGTAAGTAAATCGCCAATTATTAGCAAAGGTGTTGAAGGAGGTCCTCATAAACATTGGAGTAGTTCTATAAAGGCTTCTATTGATGGTAAAATGATAGTATCATCTAATTTACAAGAAAGAGTAATTGAAATTTTTGATTTTAATAATGATACGGGAGAACTTATTCTAAAAAATAAAATTGATTACTATGGATATAATTGGGCTTATGATTTTGAATTCTCTCCAAATTCAAAATATTTATATGTTACTACTTTTTACCCTTGTCAAGTACTTCAATATGATATATCTTTGCCTACAAATGAGAAAATTATACAATCAAGCACAACATTAGATTTTAATAATACAGCGACATTTTATTTCGGCAGTATTCAACTTGCTCCAGATAATAAGATATATATAGCTAAGGATAATTCTCAGTACCTTTCTGTAATTAATTCACCTAATGATAAAGGATCGCAATGCTTATATGATTAGTATGGGTTTAAAGTATACCCTAATGGTGTTAGTCGATTAGGATTGCCGAATTATATCAAATTAGATAATTCTTGTTCAGCTAATGGTGGAAATATTGCTAATATATATGATGTAATAGGTGATAGTGTAAGATTTATATCAGATTGTAAAAAATTTAATAATGAAAGCGACTTCCTTGCAAACAATGATTCTTATTTGCTCTCTAACAAAAATCCACTTAATAATAATGATACTTGCTCTATCTTTAATAATAGTAATAAGAAATTATTCTTTAAAACATCATCTGATTCTCTATTATTGATAAGTGTTAATTATAGAGTTGTACCTAATGAAAATTATGAGATAGCATTCAATTTAATCAAACTAGAAAATAAAAGTTATGATAATTTTAGTATTTATATAAATGGCCAAAAAATAGATTACTTTAGGTATTATAACAATGGTGTGTGCAATTTAGATTCTTTGAAATTCTCATATTATAATAGTAGTGATACTTTAATTTATATTGATTTAGTATATAATAGTAATTCAACAGATATATTTGGTATAGCTGATTTTAGATTTAATATTTGTAATTGTCCAATACTGCCTACATTAACAAAAGCTTATAATGTCTGTCAAAATTCGGAAATTAAATTAATAGGTAGAGATAAACAAAATTTTATTAATATATGGTATCCTAAAGATGCATTTTCAAATCCCTATGATTCACATCAAAATATTATTGCCACAAAAAATGATACTATTTATCTAGAAAGCCAAGATATATTTACTAAATGTATATATTATGATACTATTACCATCTATACATATAATAAAACAGTGGATATAGATACAGCTATTATAAGTGATTGTCTGAATGAAATAGTAAAACTATATACTCACAATAATTATAAATCTTATAAGTGGGTGGATAAAAACTCAGGCAAAGTAGTATCTTCAGAAAAAGAGTATTATTTATCTCAAAATGGTGATTACTATCTGTCGGTAATAGATAGCAATGGTTGTGAATTGACCTCAGATATTATAAATATCAGCTCTATAGATACTACAAAAAGTACTTATACTAATCTTATATTTACGCTAAATCAGGATTCTTTAGAATGTATAGATAGTACTATGTATTTGCAACAAAAATGCAATAGTATTACAATCACTAATAATTCATTAAAAAATGTTAGAATTAATGATGCATACATATCCAGAAATACTAATTTTTCAGTTCCATTACATCAGCTTCCAATTACAATACCAGCCAAAGATACTGCTAATTTAATAGTTTGCTTTAATCCAAATAACTTAGGTGAATATAGAGATACAATGTATGTAACAGATGATTGCAAAGAATATAGAATACCACTTCTCTCGTATGGTATAATAGATTACCAAAATAATGATTCAAAATGCAATGTAGCTTTAAAATTTTCGGATTATATATTACCAAATAACTATTCCGTAGTTTTCAATTCTCCCATTCCCAATCCTTCCAATAGCATTGTAAATATCAAATACGAAATAACAAGGCCATTTGATAAAAATATTGAAATATCATCGTGCATATCTGATATACTTGGTAATAAGTTATTTAATTATACAAATACAATTAGCTCCTCAATACTAATTGATGGTGTTGTAAAAGAAAAGGGAACAATAACATATAATGTAGAAGAATTGGCTTCAGGTACTTACTTGTTATTATGTACAATTCAGGGGAATTTTATTAGCTTTCCAATAGCTATTAATAAGTAATTTACTAAGAGATGGCTCTACCAAAGAATTAAATATTATCATTCATATTTCCTTTTTTAAATGATAGTATAATAGAATTAATAATTAAAATGAATAAAATGGCAAACTACGTAAGCCTATGATGACAAGCGGCTTGCAAGAACAAGTCGTCCTACACCTCTAAGGTGTAGGACGACTAGAGAAAAATGTACGGAAGAACCATAAAATCGTCCTACACTTTCGAAAGTGTAGGACGTCTTGAAACACTATAAAGCACAGCTATAAACACACCTATTAATGCAAGTA
>JBDHXE010000164.1:0-5380 GCA_039810525.1 Chlorobiota bacterium
TGCTGTTATCAAGATGAAGAATGCATCTTCTGCTTTCGTAATTAATAGTAACAATTTTGGTTCATCATCTGATGTAATAGATGGTTTGGTAGATTGGGCAGCTACCTCTGGCACACAAAATGTACAAGCATTATATTACACTAGAATGCAAGTTTCTGGTGGTGGTAGCAAAAACATTGTAGATGGAGTATTTGTGATGGGTATCAGCGATGGTACTTGTACTCCATTAGCTGGCTATTCCAATCCTAATGACTATCCATTCCAAGCAATAGCAGGTACTGTGATTTATAATGGCACTTTCAATTATGGTGGAGCTGGCAATCAAAATATTTGGCCTAATGGTACTTCTGGTGGACCAGATTATGTTAATCTAAACTTAGTTGGCGGTGGTGATAAAGTTGTTTTAGATGCTGATGCAGTATCGATTAGTGGACAAATCAGTTCAGATGCTGGTACTAACCTTCAATTAGGTGGAGACTTGACCTTAGGTGCGACTTCTTCTACATTAAATGGTACAGTAGCTATAGATGGTACACCCGGAGATCCAGCACATTTGTATATTGGATCTGGTAGCTTAGTCTTTAATGCTAATGTGAATATTACAGATGGTAGCATTAATGCTGCAACAGGTGATGGCGCTGTAACTGTTGCTAGTACATCTACATTAGCATTAGCTGGCAATACTTCTATTTTGGATTTTGGTGGTAATACTAATTTAGTGATTACAGGTAACGCTACTAATGCAGGCGACGGTACTAATTTATTATTCGCATGTAACTCCACTGTTACTTATAATGGCAATCAAGCTCCTCAAAATATATTACCAACTATTGCTTCTAATCCTTATGGTGCTTTAGCTCTTGCTAATGGTAATAAAATGCCTTATAACGACGCTTATGATAATGTATATGTATGTAGTACTTTTGATCTACAAGGTGGCAATCTGAATATGTACACTAATAATGGCACCCTATATATGAAAGAAGGTGCCGCTACTTACTCTGCATTAGCAGAAGTAGAAGGTAATATGACTAGAATAAATGATTTCGTTGGTGGTGCTACTCAATTAGCTACTGGCACATATACTTACAACAACACTGCTACAACTGTTGCTCTTACTAATGGTGGCGGTAGCCCTACTACAGTATCAATGAATGTAAGACCAGGATTAACTCCATTTAATGGATATGTTGCTGCAAGCGATGTAAAACGTTCAGTAACATTAACTCATGATGCTTCTGCAGATTTTGGTTTAGCTGTACAAGTAGGTTATAAATATGAAGAAGGTCCAGTAACAGGTCCTTATTGGGATGCTACATATACTCAAAATAATATTAGAATGTATGAAGGTTTCGCTGATAATACTTCTGAAAAACTTAGTACAGGTGTTAGCCCTAATAGAACTGCTGCAGTTGCTGCAACAAGTTTAGGTCATATTTCTTTACCTAATATCAAATATACTGCAACATCTACAAATTCTAATGGTATTGACAAATTCTATAGCTCAAATAATATTATCTTACGCTCTGGTCCTACTACATTCTACTCAATTACAGATGGCCGTTGGACTAATCCAAATACATGGGACGAAGGCACTCAGCCATCAGCTGCAGATAACGTAGAAATTAGAACAGCAGTTTACGTTGGTATCGATGGTCCATTTATAGGTACTAATGGTGGCGCTGACAACGTAGCTGCTAATAATACTTTAGCTGAAAAAGATCACTATGCAGGTAATGCAGCTGCTGCTAATACTATAGTAATTGCCAATGGTTATACTGCTGCTTCATTAATAATTGGTAATGAAGACAACGGTAATAACTACGTATTCCATACAGCTAAAAACAACGGAACATCATTTACTAATAACAATACAAATGTTCCAACTGTTAATGTTTCTAATATTGGCGCCAAAGGTAGCTATGCCAATGGTAATGGATTCCAAGGTTTATTCTTAACAACTTATTTTAATAGCGGTTCTCAATTGTCCGCTTTTGGTACTTATCAATTACTTAACGTTGGTTCGATCAACAATATGGGTATCATAGAAATTGGTGAATAATTATGCCAATTAAATAAAATTATTTCCCCCCTCTCCTTATATAGGTGGGGGGGGGAATATATTAGAAAAGATTTTTTTAAATATAAAACCTATTGAGTTATATATTTAAAGAAATTAAAGCAAAAAAATAAAATTAAGAAATATATTTACTTACTTACTAAGAAGGATCTTATAGAATATTAATAAATCACAATAATTCTATAAGATAGGTATAAAATGAAGGTTGATTGAAAATCTTTTGAAATAAAATGAAAAAAACTACTTTATATATTATTATCATTTTGTCAATAGGTGCTATGCAGCAGCTCCTAAGCCAAGGTAATATTTTAGAAAGTGAAAATGGGCGAATTAATAATCTAGGAACAATTAAAGTAAAAAATGGACAAGTAAGATTAGGACAAGATACAATATTAGGTAGAGTTGAGTTTTTACAAAAATATGAATTATCGCAGCAATCCATTCCAAATATGGTATATAATCAATTAGTACTCAAAAACACAGCAAAAAAAATAGTTCGTGATGACAACAAAGATGTAAATAATAATACATTACCTATAGTTGTAATGGATTCATTAATTATAGAAGATACTGCCAATTTTACTACACGTTGGATAGGCAGCAATCCAGAAGATATACAAGCAAAAGGTGCAGTAAAAAATAATGCAAACTATGATGGTCCTAAATATATCATAATGGATAATCAAAACCAAAAACAAAATTTGATGGGTAACGGTATATTTTCCAAATTAAGCATATCTAATCCTTTGGGTGTTGATATAATAACTGGAGGCTTTACTATTACTTCAGATTTGTTGCTAAAAGAAGGGGAACTCCGAAATAGTAACATCAATAACTTCGTAATGGCTGATTCCTCCTTAATTACACGTTATCCACAAAGCTCATTAATTACAGAACCAAAATTTGATGGAATAGTTTCTGTACATTATAAAGGTAATGGTGATATTACTGCTGGGCAAGAAATACCTTCAAATAGAAAGACTCTTAAAACACTAAAAGTTGAAAACAAAGGTGTACTCACTCTATCTAAAAATACAGTAGTAAATGATAGCCTTGTATTTGCTAGCAATATAATTACAAATAAAGATACATTAGAATTAAATAATAGAAATAACCTGTTCTTTGATACAACCAATCATAGCTTAGAAATAGTTGGCAACTTCAAAAGAAATATTATTATACCCGGCGATTCAATATTACTTAATAATCAATATACATGGATAAGATTCAATTCTATTAACGATTTAGGCGAAGTAAAAGCAATCACTTCTACTATACTACCAAGTAAATTTCAGCCATATATAGGTGGGTCAGATAAAGTAAAAAGAGTAATAAACCTAAATGCTTATTCTAATAATGGCTTAGAAATAGTCGGTAAAAGATTTAGAGCTCAATTCGGATACTCATGGAGGCACAACAACGATTCTACCAACAATGAAACAAATGGTCTAAATTTAGCTGAATTAGTATTACAACGCTGGACAGGTGATTCTTGGTCTGATCTTCCATCAAGTAAACCTTCAACAAATTTTTATGGATGGGCTTTTGCCATTACAGATACTTTCGATTCATCAGGAGCTTACGCCATTGGCCTTGCTGATATCTATTCCAATCTTGTGTTTAGAGCATATACATTATTAGAAGGCCCATATATACCGGGTTCAAAAGATAAAATGACATTAGAGCTTTGGAAAAGGAATATTTTAAGCCAAGTCAGTACCGACGAATATCCTCTCAATCTAATAGCAGATATTAAGAATCAGATACCTGTAAATGTACCAGATTCGGTAGTTGATTATGCAGTTTTAGAATTTAGAAGAGAGCGTAATGGAGAAACGGTTTATAATTTACCAATATTTATCAAATTTGATGGACGCTTAGTGGATATGTTTGGTAGAGATAGAATAAGACTAAAAGATACATTACAAAACAATAAATTTGGCGGTGATTATTATGTAATACTTCGACATAGAAACCATGCGCCTGTAGTTACTGAAAAACCCTTACATCTAGCACCCGAAAATAATACTTTAGTTTATAATTTTAATGACCCAAGCTTTATAGAAGGTGGTTCTACATCATTAAAATTAGTTGATTATGTTGATAATAAACTGATATACGCTATGAAAGGAGGTTTTATACCTTACGATAAATCCGATATTGATGCACTAATCAATGTAACACTCCATTATACTAACCCAGTATATTGGGAAGACAGTTGGAAACAATTTACTAACATTGGATACATCCGTAGTGATTTTAATCTTAGCGGTATAGTTACAACCAAAGATTTTAATATCAGTTGGAACAATAGAGGCAAATAATTTGAAAATCATTTTTAAAATATTAATTTATTTGTTATTCTTAAGTAGCTATCTATATTCCAAAGATACTTTAGCTGTGATTTCGACGAAAGATTTCTACTTAATTACTAAAGATTCATTGCAATTCGATATATACCTCTCCAAAAATTCAGATGATTGGAATGCCTTTGCTAATTCTACATTGCAGCTTTACTTTTTAGATACAATGTTTGTAGCAGATAGTTCTGATTTTATATTTGATTACAAAACTAATACCTCCGACTTACCTATATTTACAAGTACAGGTAATCAAATACCTATCGATAGCTATTTGATAGAACCAAAAGTATTCAAAAATAGATTTAGTATTACAATAATAGGGCCCGAAAAATACGATGATTGCCAGAAACTATCATTAGGCCAAACTATTAAATTAGGTACATTTTCGATAAAATCCAAATCGAAGAAAAATTTACCAAATTATTTAAAATGGCTCGAGCCAATATATTGGTACCAAGCAGTGGTATATAAAAGAGATACAGATTCATTAATTAATAATAGTATCCCATTTTATTATAAAAATGATAATATTAGCATGGATGATGGTAAAAATTTGATAGTAAAATATAATATTGAGCATAATCCTGAAGAATATTTTAATTTTGATAATTTCTGGGTGATTTATACAGGGCAAAAAATTGATAGTCTAGGTTGGAGCACTAAATTAGAAAAAGATGTTAATGGTTACTTTATAAAGCGAGGAGTACGTACTAATATTTTTGAAATTGAATATTCAGATTTAATCGGTACTTGGGTAGCAAACGACCCTAAATACAATCCAGATTATGTTAGCAAAGGCTATAGCAAGACTGGTCACATATATAATCCATTTTATGATACCGTTTATTACCGAGGTGGCGAATACTGTTATTCACTTTGGGCAAATATGAATCGAAAAGATGGTACTACCTATGACACATTGCTAGCATCCAAATGC
>JBDHXE010000165.1:0-5358 GCA_039810525.1 Chlorobiota bacterium
TAATTCTTGCGCAGTCTGGAGTATCTAAAACTATTAACAAACCTGGTACTTATTTCGGCTCTCCTATACGTGATGTCAAAAAAGCATTTAGAATAGAAGCTGCGATTAATCAATTACCTGAACTTATGAGTGATATTGAATTATTGAAAAAACAAAGTAAATAAACTAAATTATAAAAATATAAACAAAATAATAAAGAAATTTGTTATTTTTGTCTTTTATGAAATCAGTTTCAATACTGATTTTTTTTGTAAAAAAATGAATTTATGGAAAAACAAAGAACGATAAATAAATCAGTCTCTATGTCGGGTATTGGATTGCATACTGGTAACCAGTGTAATATAACTTTCCACCCTGCACCAGAAAATTATGGTTATATGTTTGTAAGAGCAGATTTGAATCCTCCGGTAGAAGTTCCAGCATTAGTAGATTATGTGGTAGATCTTTCGAGGGGTACTACATTAGGTTTGGGTGATGTAAAAGTACATACAGTAGAGCATGTATTAGCTGCTTTGGCTGGTTTGAAAATTGATAATTGTAGAATAGAATTATCTTCTAACGAACCACCTGTAATTGATGGTAGTTCTATTCATTATGTAAATGCGTTATTAGAAGCTGGAATTAAGAATCAAGATGCAGAAAGAAAGTATTTTGTAGTTGATGAGACTGTGAGTTATAATAATGAAGCAAAGCAAGTAGATATTGTAGCTTTGCCTACTGATAATTTTAGGATTACTGTAATGGTAGATTATTTTAATCCTGCTCTTGGTAGTCAGCACTCTGGTCTTTTTGATTTAGACAAGGAGTTTGTAAGTGAATTTGCACCTGCTAGGACTTTTTGTTTTCTTACCGAAGTAGTATCTCTATATAGAAATGGCTTAATTAAGGGCGGTTCTTTAGATAGTGCTATTGTAATTAATGACAAGGATATGACTGAAAGTGAATTGAATGAATTGAAAGATTTATTTAAATTAGACTCTCCTCCTATAATGGGTAGTAATGGTATTTTGGATGGTGTAGAACTAAGATACAAAAATGAACCAGCCAGACACAAACTTCTTGATATGATTGGTGATTTGGCTTTGGTGGGAGTTCCGATTAAGGCTCAGATATTGGCGGCACGCCCCGGTCATGCTTCGAATATTGAATTTGGAAAGAAATTAAGAAAGTTGTATTTAGATGATTTAGCAAAGAATAAAGACAAATCAAAAAACTCTATTGCTTATTATGATATTAATAAAATTTTGAGTTTATTGCCTCATAAATACCCTTTCTTGTTAATAGACAAAGTTATTAGTTATGATGAAGTAGATGATGTTATAGTAGGTTTAAAAAACGTTACAATTAATGAAGAATTTTTTAATGGGCATTTCCCTAACAAACCTGTAATGCCGGGTATGTTAATTTTAGAATCTTTGGCTCAAACTGGTGGTCTGATTTTATTTAATAAGTTTGATAATTTGCAAAATAAATTGGCTTTTTTTATAGGTGTTAGTAATGCTAAATTTAGAAGAGCAGTTATCCCCGGCGATCAATTAATTTTGGAAGTAAAATTGGTTTCCAAAAGATTGAATATATTTACTTTTTTGGGTAAAGCTTATGTTGATAATCATTTAGCAGCAGAAGCTGAATTTCAAGCGGCATTAGTGGATAAATAATCTATGATTGAAAATATACATTCCTCAGCAGTAATTTCAAAAAATGCAATAATTGGTAATAATGTAAAGATAGCTCCTAATGTAGTTATCGAAGATGATGTAGTAATTGGTGATAATTGCGAAATTAGAAATGGTGCAGTTATTGCTAATGGTGCTAGAATAGGTAATAATGTAAAGATTTATTCTTATGCTATTATTGCTACCGAACCTCAGGATCTGAAGTATAATAATGAAATAACACATACTTATATTGGTGATAATACAGTAATTAGGGAATTTGCTACAATTAATCGTGGTACAGAAGCTACCAAAAGGACTATAGTTGGTTCTGATTGCTTGATTATGACTTATTGCCATATAGCTCATGATTGCGAGGTAGGTAATAATGTAATTATATCTAATGCTTCACAATTAGGTGGTCATGTGGTAATTGAAGACTGGGTAGTATTGGGCGGTGTTACTAAAATTCATCAATTCTGCAAGGTTGGTATGCACTCTATGATAGGTGCAGATACCAAAATTGTAAAAGATGTAGCTCCATATACACTAGTAGATAGGAAACCTGCACAAGTAGAGGGTATTAATAAAATTGGTTTGAGAAGACGTGGCTATTCTAATGATGCTATAAGAGAAATTGAGCAATTTTATGATACAATTTTATTTTCTGGTTTTAATAATAAAGATGGAATTGCTGAGTTTCTGAAAAGAGATAATATTTCTAATGAAGTAAAGCATTGCATAGATTTTATACAAAATTCTATTAGAGGTATAGATAAGATGAGGCTTACATTTCTTATCATATTTGTTACTATTTCGTATAATTTGTATTCTATGGATATATTGAATTTTAAGCCATTGACTGCTAACGTTTTTGAGCCAAGGATAGGTAGTGCATATAATACAAATGATGATAATTTGAGGTTAGATATAGGTGCATCTTTCGATTTAGTTAAATGGAACGATA
Organism: Chlorobiota bacterium; assembly: GCA_039810525.1. Lineage (GTDB taxonomy): Bacteria > Bacteroidota > Ignavibacteria > Kapaibacteriales > UBA2268 > JBDHXE01. The sequence goes on from JBDHXE010000165.1 coordinate 2,623, forward strand.
GTGTTTCTAATACAATGACTATTGGTGGAGATTTTTTTACTTATACTAGATTGAGAAGTGAAAATAATTTTAAATTTCCAGTTGAAACATCAGATTATTTTTTTGGTATAAACTATTCTTCAAACTTTAGTTTGTTGGGCAAAGGTATGCAAGCTCGTATAAGATTAGCTCATATTTCATCTCATTTAGTAGATGGGTACTCTAAAAATGACATATTTTTTAAACAACCTTTTGTGTATAGTAGAGAATTTGTAGATGCTACATTAGCTAGTTATTTTAGTTATAATAGTTTGAATTATATAAGGCCTTATATAGGTATTAAATATATATTCCATACCCAACCAGATGATGTGTCTGTAATGGGTGGTCAATTGGGCTTCGATCTATCTCATAGATTGAATAATTATAGCGAAATTATTGCTGGTGTAAATATTTCAAATGGTGAAGATATATTGAATATTGCTTCGCAAGCTGGCATTAAATTTAATTTTATTAAAAATGTGGGCTTATTTTTAGGATATTACTATTATAATGGTAATAGTATTCACGGTATGTTTTATAAAGAGCATGATAATTATTCTGCAATTGGTTTTCAAATAATTTATCAGTGAATTAGTCAAGTATAATTTTTCAGGTATCATTATGGCAAGAAGTTTAAATAGAGTTGAATTGATTGGTAATTTAGGTGCTGACCCAGAATTACGAAATACACCGCAAGGAGCTAGTGTCTGTACATTAAAGATAGCAACATCAGAGTCTCATAAGGATAAGAATACTGGTGAATGGAAAGAGACTACAGAATGGCATAGAGTTGTGCTCTGGGAATATTTGGCAGAGCAAGCTGCTAGAAATCTCAAAAAGGGTTCTAAGATATTTACTGAGGGTAAATTGAAGAGTCGCTCTTATGATGATAAAGATGGAGTAACTAGATATATTACTGAAATTTATGCTAATAGTTTAATTATATTAGACCCTAAGCCTTCATCGACTGCTTATAATAAAGATGAGAGTTCATCAAATTTAAATAATATTGATGTGAATATAGCCGAAGATGATGATGACGATATTCCATTCTAATGAATAAATCTCTATTATTATTTGATATTGATGGTACTATTTTAAAGTTTAAACATAATCTTGCAAAACAACTAATCCTAGAGTTTTTGCAAGATTTTCTTAATATTAGAATTGATGAATCTCATATCCCTGATTTTCATGGTATGACTGATTTACAAATCATTAATGATATTTTAAACAATTTAGGTTATGAATTTGCTGAAATGGAAGAAATGCTTCCTATTATTTGGTCGCAAATGCATAGTGCTTTCGAAATGCATCTCAATAAAGAAAATATTGAGATTTTGCCTGGTGTAATGGAATTAATTAATTTGTTGTCGAACGATTCAAATTTTGCTCTTGGTTTATTAACTGGTAATTTTTACGAGAATGCTTATCAAAAATTAAAATCTGTCAATTTAGACCACTTCTTTAAGTTTGGTGCTTTTGGAAATGATGCTATGGATAGGAATAGTCTTCCACAGATAGCAATTAGTAGAGCTAATCATTATTATAAAAATATTATTTTTGATAATAAAAGCACTTTGATAATAGGTGATACGACCAAAGACGAGGAATGTGCTCGTGTTAATAATATAAAGTGTATATGTGTGAGTACTGGTGCTCACGATTATAATTCATTTTTAGAGTTAAGACCAAATGCTTTGTTTGAGAATTTTAAAGATACAACTTTGGTAATAAAAACAATATATAAATTATTATATGATGATGAAGAAAATAATAATAGCAATTGATGGTCCAGCTGGCTCTGGAAAGTCTTCTTCAGCAAAAATAATTGCCGAAAAACTAAATTATATATACATAGATACTGGGGCTATGTATAGAGCTATTACATTAGCTTGGTTAGAAAGTGGATTGGAATTGAAGAAGGAGAATTTAAAAAGAATTACTGATAGCTCAATGATTGAATTAAAGCAATCTGAAGCAGGTCAGAAAACTTTTTTGAATGGAAATGATGTAAGTGATGAGATACGTTCTACAGAGGTTACTAAGTATGTAAGCCCTGTTAGTGCCGATGCTTACGTTAGAGAAAAGATGGTAGATCTGCAGAGAATAATAGGTCAAGATGGTGGTGTAGTAATGGATGGAAGAGATATTGGTACAGTTGTTTTTCCTAATGCAGAACTTAAAATCTATTTAATTGCGTCTTTAGACGCAAGAGTTGAAAGAAGATATTTGGAAATGGTAAATAAAGGTATGTCTGTAGAAAGAGATGAAGTAAAGAAGTTGATTACTGATAGGGATAATTATGATAGCAGTAGAGAAATATCACCTTTGAGAAAAGCAAATGATGCTATAGAGATAGATACGTCTAATCTTACTATAAATGAGCAAACTAATAAGATTATTATTTTAGCTGAAGAAATTATTAATAATTAATATGAAAATTTCAATTCATAATAAATCGGGTTTTTGTTGGGGTGTAACTAGGACCGTAGATATAACCGAAGAGACATTGCAAAGTAATAATGGTCAGAATACTTATATACTTGGTCATATAATTCATAACCCTAAAGAAATAGATAGGCTGGCCAAAAAAGGTCTAAAAACTATCACTCATGCCGACTTGGAAACAATTGCTAAAACTGATAGTAATGCAAAAATAATCATAAGAGCACATGGTGAACCACCTGCTACTTATAATAAATTACATGATCT
>JBDHXE010000166.1:0-5312 GCA_039810525.1 Chlorobiota bacterium
TCTGGACCTGATATATCAATAAAATTATCGCTTATTCTACCAGAAGCTGTATTATTGATATTAATTTTTACTTTAATATCAGGATTAGTGTTATCAGCGGTAGTAAAAGTTACTGTATAATTATATGTACCATCAGTAATAGGGAAAGTTTTAGTAGTATTAGCTGCAATAGATTTCATTACTAATTTACCATCACCAATAGTTTTAATTAAACCACTTGTTATATTGCCCGTTAATTCAAAGTCGTAATCGCCTAATTCAACACTAAAATTACTAAAGTCTAAATTGCCAGTATAAGCAAAGTTACTTTCAGGAGCTAAATAAAGAGTACCACCATTACAAACTTTAGTAATTGCTAAATCTATATCGGAAAAATGATCTACATTCCAACCTAATGTATTATCATCATAACTCGCATCTATATATATATCAGTTTTACAAAGAATTTCTAACCCCGGTATTGGATTTATTTCTGGGTCAGTTCCCGGTATATCATAAGTAATATTTTTTTAAATAAGGATAAGAATTAAAACTAATACCATCGCCTATATTCCAAGTAGATGTAAAATCCCAACTTGTAAATGTACTTTGTGTTTTCATTTGAGCAGTAGTTTTTCCAGTACCACCATCTGAAGTATTTTGTCCACTTGTTTGTGTATCCCAGAAACAATTATTAACTGTTCCACCACCTTGATAACCCACTAGACCTCCTACACTACTATTCCCCGATACCGCACCCGTACTATAACTACTATTAACTGTTCCATAATCTTGATACCCCACCAGACCGCCGACATATTTTTTACCCTTTATATCAAAATCAATTAAACCTAAATTAGACATACTAGCATTATTTGTATACCCAAATAAACCAACATAATCTTGACTTTCTCTATTAATATATAAATTAGATATAATATGATTCTGCCCATTATAGTTACCTTGAAAATTTATGGAACTATACCCTATTGAGCTGAAGCCTAATTGGACTCCTGCATCCCATGTAGCAGAGCCATCGCCATCCCAATCTACTTGGCTGGAGTCAGCATCAAAAGTTATATCTGCTGTTTGTATAAAATATTTATTCCAACCGCTTGAATGATTAGATAGATATATTAAATCTGTAGTATTAGCTATTTGGTAAGGGTTGTTTTGTGTGCCATCGCCACCAGAATAAGCTTTTATTAATAAAGTACTGCTTAGGAATAAAATCAATATGAGGAATCGATCTCTCATAAAACTCTCCATAAATTACTTTTTTATAAACATCTGATTTATTTTATACAAATTTAAAATAAATATTTCAAATAAAGTAATATTTTGCGTTTATTAAATATAAGAAATAAATGATTTCAATATTTAATTGTTTAGCTATATTGTAAATTACATTATATATAATTATAAGATCAGCATAATCTTTTGTCTGTGATTTTAAAATAAAAAAATGATGCCCTACACTTTTGAAAGTGTAGGACGACTAGAGAAAATACATAAAGTTACTATTACTATTTTAGATTGTGTGATTGTAGTACTTGGTCTATAGTTGCAATTCGTTTGTCTATATCTACTTGGCTCCAACTAAGTTTGACTTGCATAGATATAGTTCTGCTAATTATATCATCAGATTGGGTTAGTTTTAGGTTATTATAATCGGGCAAATTATTTAGATGCTTTTGAGCTATATCCATAGGATAATTTAGATTTTTGATGTGATCCCAATGTTTGATATAGTGCCAATTGTTGTCATACCAATAGAATATGCCATCGGCGCCGTTTGTATTCAAGTCTTTGGCTACAATTCGAGCTATTTTTTCGTTAGGTAATAAGAAATTAATGAATGTAGCAGTATCGGATTCATCGCTTAGTATTGTTCTTAGTTTAATATCGGTATATTTAGCAAGTAATGTTTTGATTTGATTAGCATTGTTTTTTTGTATCTCTAAGATTTTATTTATTTTCCTAAGCTGAGCAAGGCCAACGGCAGCATTTAATTCTGAGATTCTAAAATTCATACCTATTAAATTATGATTCTCCGCTCCGCGGTCATTGCCTATGTGGTCGTGTCCATGGTCGTGGTAGGCATCGCATTTTTGGTATAGTTGTTTATCGTTGGTTATTATGCCACCACCTTCGCCACAAGTAATAGTTTTAACTGAATCGAATGAAAAGCAACCAGCTATACCAAAAGTACCGACGGATCTGCCATTGTAGAAGGCACCTGTTGCCTGACAAGCATCTTCTATTAATAATAAATTATATTTATCGGTTATTTTTATAATAGAATCTATGCGAGCCATAGCACCACACATATGTACTACTATAATTGCTTTGGTTCTATTAGTAATTAATTTTTCGATATTATTGGGGTCTATACATAATGTATCATCAATTTCGGCAAATATAGGTACTGCCCCAACACTCAATATGCTTTCAATAGTAGCAACGAATGTGAATGGAGGCACTATTACTTCATCGCCATACCCAATACCTGATGCGGCAATTACTGTGGTGAGTGCAGTAGTACCACTTGATAATAATAAGGTATGATTAGCACTTGTAAATTTAGAAAATTCTGATTCGAATTGTTTGGCTTTCCAGTTACCGTTTCTTTTGGCATCGAAACCATATCGAAATAGGACGCCAGTATCTAAGACGTCCTTTACTTCATTTTTCTCTTCATCACCGAATATTTCAAATCCTGGCATATTGGTTCCTTGATACTATTAAATTATGCTTTGTAAAGTGGGTATTTAGAAGTAAATTCTTTTACTTCATTTTTTACATCATTTAGTAAGGTTTTGTTGTCGTAATTGCTAATTACTCTATCGACGAATTCTGCAATTGTTCTGAAATCATCTTCTTTTAGACCGCGTGTAGTCATAGCTGGAGCGCCTAATCTAATACCAGAGGTAATAAGAGGTGATTGGTTGTCGTTGGGAACTGCGTTTTTGTTGCAAGTGATACCAGCTTCGTCGAGTGCATTTTCGGCTTGTTTGCCTGTAACTCCTTTGTTGCGTAGATCTACTAACATAAGGTGATTGTCTGTGCCACCACTTACTAAGTTGTAACCTTTGTCTATCAAGGCGCTTGCGAGAGCTTTTGCGTTTTTGATTATTTGATCGGCATAGGTACCAAAATTATCTGAAAGAGCTTCGCCAAAGGCAACGGCTTTGCCTGCAATTACGTGCATAAGTGGTCCACCTTGTACTCCGGGCATTACCCATGAATCAATTACTTCGCCAATAGATTTTACTCTACCAGATTTGGGTGCAACTATTCCAAATGGATTTTCATAGTCTTTGTATGTCATAATAATACCACCGCGAGGCCCGCGTAGAGTCTTATGAGTAGTAGATGATACTACATCGCAGTATGGTAGGGGATTGTTTAATTTGCCTTTTGCAATTAGTCCAGCTGGGTGGGCAATATCTGCAAATAAAAATGCTCCAACAGAATCGGCAATTTCTCTAAATTTAGCAAAATCGATGTCTCTTGGGTATGCAGAAGCACCTACGGTAATTAATTTAGGTTTATTTTTTTTAGCTAATTCCCAAGCTTTGTCGTAATCAATACGTCCTGTATTGGGGTCTAATTCGTAGGCAGTGAAATCGTATAGTTTACCAGAAAAATTAACTGGTGAACCATGAGTAAGGTGTCCACCATGAGCTAAACTTAAGCCCATTACTTTGTCGCCCGGCTTGATAAAAGTCATATATACGGCTAAATTAGCATTGGAGCCGCTATGAGGCTGAACATTTACGTATTCTGCACCAAATAATTTTTTGAGACGTTCGCGAGCTAAGTCTTCGGCTACATCAACCCATTCGCAACCACCGTAGTAGCGCTTACCGGGATAACCTTCGGCGTATTTGTTGGTCAATACAGAGCCCTGAGCTTGCATTACAGTAGGGGAAGTAAAATTTTCACTTGCAATTAATTCAATTTTTTCATGCTGACGAGTATATTCATTCGCAATAGCATCAAAAACTTCTTTGTCATTATTTTTTAATAAATCGTACATATCACAATATCCTCATATTAATAATTAACAAAAATAAATGATAAATTATTTATAAAAAATTATATATTTATAAACTGTAAAAAATCATTTATTAAAAAAGTTAGAACGATAATGTTTAAAAAAATTTTAATTGCTAACCGTGGCGAAATTGCTATTAGGATAATGCGTACTGCTCGTGAAATGGGTATAGAAACTATTGCTATATATCATAAAGTAGATAGATTGATGCCTTTTGTAAGGTATGCAGATTATGCTTATGAGATAATTGGGGGTACTCCTCTACAAGCATATCTTGATATACAGCAAATAATAGATATAGCAAAGAGATCTGGTGCAGAAGCAATTCACCCTGGGTATGGTTTTCTCTCTGAAAGAGCGGAATTCTCGAAGGCAGTTAATGAGTCGTCAATTAAATTTATTGGCCCATTGGCTCATTCTATTGAGACTATGGGCAGCAAGACTGGTGCAAGAGAGCTGATGGCAAAAGCTGGTGTACCGATAGTGCCTGGTACTAAAGAGCGAATAAAAGATATAGAAAGAGCTAAGTTAATAGCTGATGAGATTGGCTATCCTATATTGCTAAAAGCAGCGGCAGGTGGCGGTGGCAAAGGTATGCGTAAGGTGTTTGAAAGGTCTGAATTGGTATCATCATTTGAAGCGGCAAGTAGGGAAGCTCTGAATGCTTTTGGTGATGATTCTATTTATATAGAAAAGTTTATAGAAAATCCTAAGCATATAGAGATACAGGTACTTGGCGATGAGTATGGCAATTATGTATATCTTGGAGAGAGAGATTGCTCTATTCAGAGAAGGCATCAGAAGGTAATTGAAGAGGCGCCATCGGCTGTATTAGATGAGGATTTAAGACATAAAATGGGGCAAGTAGCTATTAGTGCAGCAAGGGCTTGCGGTTATTATAATGCGGGTACTATTGAGTTTTTATTAGATAAAAATAAGAATTTTTATTTTTTGGAGATGAATACTCGTTTGCAGGTAGAGCATCCAGTAACTGAATTGATTACAGGTTTGAATTTAGTAAAAGAGCAAATTAAAATAGCGAATGGCGAAAAATTATCTTTTGTGCAAGATGATATTAAAATAAAGGGGCACGCAATAGAATGCCGTATATATGCAGAAGATCCATTGAATAATTTCTTGCCCGATACGGGGGTAATTCAGTATTATAGGCAGCCAGCAGGTTATAATGTGAGGGTAGATAGTGGGGTAGAGCTTGGTACTGAGATATCTATACATTTCGACCCAATGGTAGCTAAATTGATAACTTATGGTA